>CAVIRY010000206.1:0-2596 GCA_963645255.1 bacterium | reverse complement strand
CAACATAATATCAGCACGATTATAGTAGTATGATAAAAGTTCTCTATCAGTTACTTTACCGGTCATAATTATCTCTTTTTCCATGCCTAATTCTTTTATTTTTTCTTTTAGTTTTCCTTCATCTTGACCAGAACCTACAAATAACATTTTAAATTTTAATTTAGGCTTTTTAGTTTTTAATAATTTTAAAGAATCTACTATGAAAAAGATATTTTTTAAAGTGTTTATTCTACCCACAAATATAAATACTATTTCATTATCTTTTATATTGTGTTTTTCATTTATATATTTTCTAGCTATTTTTGGATTATCTACTAATTTCATTTCTGTTGCATTGTTCATAACTCTTGGGAGGCATTTATAATGATAGTCTTCGTAAAAAATCTTAGCGACTTTACTATTTACAGCCCAACATTCATCACATTTATTAAATAATTTTATTAATTTGTTATTTAGTTTTGTAGCTAGTTGTTCATTCTTAACTGCTTTTTCAAAATCTTGTTTAAACTGACTGTGCATAGTTGCGATACAAGGTATATTATGTTTTTTTGCATATTTTAATCCTGCTGTTCCTAAAGTAAATGGGGAATGGATATGAACTATGTCTAATTTATACTTTTCTAATTCTTTTCTAAATTTAATATCAAGTTTTGGTATTGGTAATGTGTAATCTAAAAAAAACGTTTTCAAGGAATTGCATCTTACTACTTTATAGGGAAATACTGAATCATCATAATTAGTCCCAAAATAATTTGGTACAAAGACAATTACATTAGCATATTTTAGTAAACGTCTTGCATAATTATCAACGACTAGACATACACCGTCTGTCATAGGAAAGAATGAATCATTAAAAATTCCAATAGTTATTTTTTTATTCATGTTGGTATCTCCATTTATATTTATTTACCTGTATATAGTGCTAGAACTATATTAAATAATTTTAAGAGTTTATCTTTAGTATTTTCATCTAGTTTACCTTGCCTTACACAATTTAGACATTTAATTATTTTCTTTATAGTTACTGTTTCTGTTGTTGTGATATTGGCTTCATCTAAAACAGCAAAAACTGTTGAGACAAAGTCTCGCATATTATCTTCTCCAGAGTCTTTTAAAAATTCTTTTATTGATTTTGCAAATTTTAAACTGTTTTTACTTTGTTTTTCCAGAATAAAGTAGCTGCCAAAACATTGCCATGATACAGCGTGGTGTTGTGATATTCCTTTATAGTTACTATCAACTACGTAATAATTTGGAGTTGAATATAGAATCATACCTATTAGGCTTCCCTTTGGTACATATTTTTTTATTTTTGGAATTAGTTGTTGGAATTTTTCACTATTAAATTCTTTTTCTCTAACTCCTGGTCCATCAAAATCATAAATTGTAATTATTTTATCTTTTACATTTTTTTTGGTTTCCATAGCGGCAACTACTGCTAGATTACCACCTTTAGAGTGACCTCCAAGGTATATTTTTTTCTCTCCTTTTGCAGCATTATTTAAATAGTCGATTGCTAGTTGTTGACTAGGTACAGGATATCTATTAGATAAGTCAAAATCCTCTCGCCAGCCGGAGATATATTCATTGGTTCCTTCATAAGATATGTATATCCAATCATTATATTTAAAAGTTATAGCTCCAAATTGTTTTTCTGAATCTACTATTCTTTCATAATTAATCATTTTGATATCTTTAAATCTAACAGTATTTTTTATACTACCAAAGAGATTATGAGTATATTTATAAACGTTTTTTTTATTTTTAATTTTTTCATTGGTCATACTAGTGAAATAGGCTTTGCCTATATTTTCAATAGTATTTGGAAGTAATTCCTTTATAGCTGAAAAATTTAGGTACGAAAGTTTTCCTAAAATCAAAGCATCTATATCATTAAAAGGAACTTCCTCAAATGTTTTTGTTCCATAATATTTAGCATAGTCAACAATATTTGGCATAATGCTTACCTCCATAATACAATTATAACATATATCCGAAAAGTGCAGACGATATTTTGTCTGCGTTAATTAGAATACAAATATAGAAATTTTACTTATTATTTTCAAAGTTCCATAAATTCAATTTTCCTTTTGCTTCGATTGGATTATTTAAAGGAACAATATCAGTTAATACCCAGGCATATCTGCCCACTTTGTAGTCTCCCAGTACATATTCTTGATAATTATTTTGTTTTAAGTCTGCTATAAATTCTTCTGTCATATAAATACAATCTTTTAGTGTGCATTTACAGATTATTTTTCCTGGATTTATTTTTGTTTCTTGAACAAGATGATTATATAATTCATCAATACTTTCTTTTTTATAAATGCTTAGTCCCGCATGAATATAAAGTTCTCCTCTGTAGTTTGTTTTCCAAGATCTTGTTTCAATAAATTTCTTTTTATCTTTAATAAGACTAGCAAATGGTTCTTTTATAGTTAGAGCTTTCATTGATTTAGTTTCCTTGTATATATTTCATAATCTTTATCTTCAAAGCAGACAAATATAACATTTATTTTATTATTATTAAATTCTTTTACAGTTTTAATCGCAACGTCTGCAGCTTCTTCTTTTGGATAGCCATATACTCCTGTAC
>CAVIRY010000205.1:0-3270 GCA_963645255.1 bacterium | reverse complement strand
CTTCTAAACGACGAGCCTGTTCTTCTGGATCAACAAGTTCAGAATAAGCATTAATAATTTCAGCACCATTAATAACTAATTGGAAACGATCTGTAATAGTTGGATCGTCATCATTTGCACGAGCAAGTGGACTCAAACTAATAGGATGTTCAGTCAAGAAAATAGGTTTTACAATATGTACCCTAGCAACTTTTTTATATAGTTGATCAACTAAATTGCCATATCCTAAATTTTCAAGAGGAACTTCGCTATCAATTTCAATATGATCCTCTCTTATTTTATCTAATAATTTTGCTTTTGTATTGTAAATCTTAATATCAATATCACTATAACGTAAAATTAAGTCGCGAAAGCTAACAGCTTCCCATTCACCATTCAAATCTACTTCCTTATCTCCGACAGTAATAACTAAAGTACCAAATAATTTTAAAATAATAGATTGAAGCATTTCTCTTAAAAACTTCATATTATCCTTATAATTATAAAAAGCGGCATAACCTTCAATCATCGTAAAATCTTGCAAATGGGTTGCATCGATTCCTTCATTTCTAAAACATCTAGCAATTTCAAATACTTTAGTAAATCCTCCTACAACTGCACGTTTTAAATATGTTTCAGGAGCAATTCTTAAATATAAATCAATATCTAGCGCATTATGATGAGTAATAAATGGTTTAGCACTAGCACCACTGGCTTTATTATTTAAAATAGGTGTTTCGATTTCAATATATCCTGCCTCATCTAAATAATTTCTAATCTCACGAATAAAACGACTTCTAAATAAAAATTTTTGCTTAGATTCATCATTCATAATTAAATCTAAATATCTTTCTCTATAAATTGTTTCTACATCTTCAACTCCATGAAATTTCTCCGGTAATGGCTTAAGCGCTTTTCCTAAAAAAGTAATACTAGAAGCACGAATAGTCTTTTCACCAGTATGAGTAGTAAATGTTTCTCCCTCTACGCCAATGAAATCACCAATATCATAATTAGACTTAAACTCTTCATATGCTTTTTCTCCTATCATATCTAATTTAATTGAAATCTGAATTTTTCCTTTAATATCACCAATAGTTAAAAAACTCATTTTACCCATCTTACGCATCAAAATAATACGTCCAGCAACACGAACACCAACAACACCATCTTCTAGTCGGCCAGCATCACATAATTCATAATTAACTTCAAACTTTTCTGGATAAGGATTTGTATAACTAGATATTTCTTTTAATTTTGAACGTCTAATTAATTCTTGTTCACTAAAATTTCTCATTTTATCACCTCTTGCATAAGTATATAATACACTTTAAAGAACAAAAAAACAATAAATTGTTTATAATGCATAATCTTTTTCAAATCACAGGATAAATGCGTGATTTTTTAAAACTTATGTGTTTATCAAGATTCGCAAAATATCTACTCCAAAACATCCTTAGGCAAAGAGTTATCTTTTTTATATATAGTAATTTCATTATTTTTATAAGTTGCTAATAAAATATTGTCATAGTTATTGTATCCTTTAATTTTTAGTTGTTGTTTAAACCAGTCTACATCCTTATCAGTATTAGAAATATTCTTCATCATTAATTTAGAATCAATAATAACATTAGCACATAAACTATCATTACTAGGTTTAATCTTTAAATCATTCTTAGTAGGTTCCATATACTGATCCTTTACTAAGAAACTAATTTTACCATTAACTTCCATTATCGCAAAAGCTATTTCACTTAGATCAAAATATCCCGCATTACGAGCCTGTTCTAATAAATCATTTATATCTATTTTTACCTTATCTAATGATTTAAAAAGTATTTTACCATTTTCAATTATAACAGTAGGTACACCAACAATAGCTCTTCTAATAAAAATACTCTTCATAGATAAAACAGATACTAAATAGGCAACAGAGCCAAAAGTAACTATCGCAACTATTCCATTTATATATTGATTATTAAAATTCATTGTCATTTCCGCAGTAAAATTACCTATAGAAATACCTATAACATAATCAAATAAACTAAGTTCTGAAACTTGCTTTTTACCAATTAACTTTGTAACAAAGAAAAGTACTACTAAACTAATTAAACTTCTAGGTACAACCATAAATGCTTCATTAAGATTCATAATATCACCAGTAATATTATTAACTAATAAAGAGACTTTTAGTCTCTTATTTATCGCCTTCTTCTAACATTGTTGTAATAAATATACCATACCCTTTACTAGTATCATTAACTATTACATAATTTACTGCCCCTATAATTTTATTATCCTGAATAATTGGAGAACCAGACATACCTTGCACTATACCACCAGTAGTCTCTAATAGCCTTTTATCAGTAATTTCAAACAAAATATTTTTAGTTTTATTCTTAGTATCTATATTAATAATATTAATGTCAAAGTCTTCTACATTATTGCCATCTATAACTGTTCTAATTATTGCTTTACCAACTGTTATATCATTAATCTTACCTACTTCTATTGTATCCATCATTGAGATATCTTTTGAATACTTACCGAATATTCCAGCTATTTCATTTTCTGTTACAACTCCATATACATCATTCTTATCATAAGTAGCATTCTTCTCTCCTGCTTTACCATTTCTACTTTTAACAAACCCAGAAACTGTTCCTTCATATATCTTCCCGTCCTTTATTTCGAACTTAGACACTGTTGAACTTTCTATTATTTCATGTCCTAAAGCACCAAAAACTTTACTTTCAGGATCAATATAAGTTAAGGTACCAATACCATTAATCTTATCTTTAACATATAATCCTGTTTTTAATACATCATTAGAATCTTTTAAAAGTTCCATCATTACAGTTTTTTCTTTATTATTTCTAAGTACCTTAAAAGAAATATTAACATCATCAGTCTTTTCAATTAAACTAATCATTGAATTGATATCATTAACTTTATTATTATTAACTTCTAAAATAATATCTCCTGTCATAAATCCAGCATCACGTGCTACGTATTTATCACCAATTTTATAAAATCCAACAACTAGTATACCTTTAGACTGAACTTCAATACCTATAGTATTACCACCAGAAATAACATAATTAGAATAAGCAAGAATATTTACGGGTACAATAAATAAAGAAAAAAGAAGTGCTGATACTAGCAAATGTAGCTTGTTTTTAAATTTCATAAAATTCACCTCTTAAAACCAATCTACACTATTATTATTACTAATATATTAAAAATTATTTTACTAAAAATTTACCAGTTTTTAATTAAGTAATAATGAAG
>CAVIRY010000204.1:0-3978 GCA_963645255.1 bacterium | reverse complement strand
TTTTAAATAATCAGCTATTTGTTGACTTTCAGAGTAAGCTCTAGGTTCTAAAAGCATCATTTTACTTCCTGCCATACCATTTTCAGCATGATAAGCTTCTCTAGAAGTACTATAAAAATTTTCTTCAGTAGTAGCCTCTTCTCCATCACCCTCACTACCAACTAATTTGTCAATAAATTTATTAAAAGCCATAACTTATCCTCCATATCATATCAAATTGTTAAATACTATAACTAATTTTACCATAATTAAATTCAAATTTAAAGTATTAATTTATTATATTGTAGCGTTACTAGAATCACCAGTAAAATTAACAAATCTATTATTACTATTACTATCAGGTATCATTTCAGGTACTGCACCAAAACCATTATTATTTATCATTACAGGTTCACTAGTTGTACTACTATTAAACCATACATTAACAATATCAACATTATTACTCATTGGTCTTGGATTAGGTATATCTATATACATAGAAACTGGTACCTTAAAAGCATTACCAAAAGCAATACAATTTCCTGGTTTCAAATTTTTTAATTGTTGTACTATCTCCATTGAAATATTTGGAACCATATTCTTAATATACTCTAAATCCTTAGGATGTAATGTTCTAAGTATAACAAAATTACTACATTGAGAAATACAAGTATCAGAAAGTTCACTAGGACGTTGAGTAATTAAACCTAAGAAAATACCATATTTACGTCCTTCTTTAGTAATTCTTTCAAATATATTATACCCAAGTAAATCTATATCATTATCTTTAATAACGTATCTATGTGCCTCTTCAATAATTATATGAAATGCTCTACTACCTCTTGGAACTGTATTACTCGCAACATTAAATAACATCCTAGAAACTATTTTAGTAATTACTTTAGCAGTTCTATCATCAACATAGTTAATATTAAAGTTAACTATTTGACACTTACTACCATCATTCGCAATAAGTAAACTATTAACATATTCATTCATTGTAATATATCTTGGATAAGAGAAAAACTCTTTATATTCACTATTTACAAGTGTATGTAATCTAACACTTAAAATATTAGCATAATCAAATACTTTTGAACTCTTTAAAATACCTTCATTAATAAGAGCGAATTCCATTGCCATTTCTAAATCAGCTAATGTATAGAAAGGATTAATATCATCTGCACTAATTTCTTCTTCTACATCTAAAATATATCCTCTAATAAATTCAACAACTAATTCCATTTCTTGCATCTTACCAGTTTTATCTATAAATAAACATTGTTTTAAATTTCTAACATAACCTGGTTGTACAATTTGACTATTTAAATTCAAATCAGCTGTATTAAATTTAGTAAGTACAGCAGTTACTTGGTCTCTTATTTTAGTAGACTCATCACCTGATAGTAATATATCTTGTACTGCTCTCGCAATAATATCATTTTTTCTTTTAATTACACTTTCAGAACTACCTGAGAGAATAGGAACCAAGTCTAAAGTCTTTTCAATAATTGGTAATTGTGAAGGCGTATTAGCATCTAACAACAAAGCTAAATCATCAACATCTAATAGCCAAACTGGAATACGTAATACTTCTCCATCTGTTGACTTTGTATTAGTCGTATAATATTTATAATTAAATGCTGGATTAATACTATGTAAACCTGAAAAAGCATTATTATATTCACCAAAAGCATCAAAGAAAAAGAAATTAGCATTACTTGGTACAGTAGAACCTACCATAAGTTTTTGTAAAATAGAGGCAACTGTACAACTCTTACCAGCACCAGAGTTACCAAGTACTGAAAAATGATTACTAAAAAAATCATTAATATCTACATTTATTTTATATCCATCATAAACATTACTAGTACCAAAGTTAGTTTGACCAGCAATTTTTTCTTGATTACCTAAAATAAAGCCTAATTCATTTAAATTAACAAGTCTAATATTGGATTTAAAAGAAGGTCTCTTTGAAGCCCCAGGAATAAAAGACGTAGCTGTTAATTCCCCAACAACAACAGTTGTCATTTCAGTTTGGGAAACATTAACAATTTCACCAACGATATGTTTAGCTGGATCTTCAAAAACAACATGTAATCCTATTAAGTTTGGCTGTTTATTGATATCAATGGCTAATTTAATTAAAACACGATTATCAATAATTTCAATAATTGATCCTATCATATGTAACACCCTCTTTTACTCTATCAAAATTATAACAAAAAAAAAGAAGAAATAAAAGGTATTTTTATTATTTCTCTTGTCAAATTTAATCTTCATATAATCCGTGTATCTTCTGTCTATCAATATCACTAATATCATCTAATTCCCAAATACCGTCATCATCTTTACTTAAATTAAAAGTAATATCATATTTCTTTTTATCAGTAACATTTTCTAATTGTTTAATTTTATAATCTATATATTTACTACTCTTATCAATAGTCTCTTCTACTTTTTCATCTACAGTATCATTACCATCATCTTCATCATTAAATTCATCTATATGTTCACTATAATATTTACGTGATTCAACAATAGAAGTAGCATAATCAAATACTTCTATTTCAACATCAACAGTAGCACTATTTCCTTTAATTTCTTCATTTTTTATTTTATAAGATAAATTTTGGTATTGTTTTTCCATCAAACTACGATATTGTCTCTTCTGTTCATCAGACATATTAACATCTTCCGAAATAACACTGTCTAATTGTGCTAACACAGTACTATCCATTTTTTGATATTTTCCTAATAACTCTTCAACTTTTTTAGTAGGTGTATTCATAGTATTAGTACATCCAACTACTAAAAGTAAAAATAATGATAAACAAACTAATATTTTTTTCATAATTTCCTCCCATTACTATCATTATCAAAAAAATATAGTTTTATACATATAATTACCAAACTTATACTTACTAATTTTAATCTATTTTAAAATCTAATAGCTTTTCGAAAAACACTTTCATACAAATCTTGTTCATATTTAATAGTATCAATTAAAAACATTTTATCATGTTCATACTCTTTTAATCCTCTCATATAGTATGTTTTATTTTTATCTAAAACAATAAAAGGCATTATATTATTTTTCAAACATTCTTTAAACATTATAATTCTACCAACACGACCATTTCCATCGCCAAATGGATGTATTTTTCAAATTTATAATGAAAATCGATTATATCTTCTAAAGTAACATTTGATTTAGAATTATATTCATTTAAAAGCATTTCAATAGCTTCTTCAACTTTTTCAGGTGCAGTTGTATCTATTATATTAGGAACAACTTTAAATCCTCCAACATTATATCTTGGATTATCTTCATCACTTGTATTTCTTTTTAATATTGTCTAACATATAATCAAAAAGTTTAAAATGATTTTTAACTTCAATTAAATCATCTAATTCTATCAAATCATTACTCTCAGGAATAAATGCAGAAGTATCAAATATTGCTTCAGTTTGATCACTGACTGGTTAAACTACTACCTTCAATTTTATTTGAATTATATAAAAAATTAACTTGTAAATAATAATAAATATTACCCTCAAACCTATCATTTTTTTGTTTTATTAATTCATCTTTAATTCTATCAATATTCATGAAGATACTCCCTCCAATATATTAATAATGTATATCAAGCATTATACTAATAAAGACATTTTTTATCAAAATGTCTTTTTATTTATTTTTTATATTTTTTCCTTTTTCTTTTACATAAAGTGCTACAGCAACTGCGTTAATTAATAAAAATGTACTTAAGTCATCCCAACTAAAACCACCGCCAATGAGTTTAATTAAAAGTAATGGTGATACAATACAATCCAAAATTATTATCAATTTAAGAGTTTTAGAACCAATTTTTTTACCATTTGCATTTTGTTGAAATTGATTATAATTACCTTGTTGCATCTGATTAGAATACATCATTTGCTGATTATTCATACCTTGTTGATTATTCATCATATTATTATTATTCATACCTTGTT
>CAVIRY010000203.1:0-3777 GCA_963645255.1 bacterium | reverse complement strand
GATAAGATTATTAATCTAGAGTATAAATTATTTATGGATATTAGAGAAGTAACTAAAAGATATGTTTTTAGATTACAAAGACTTTCTAAAATAATTAGTGAAGTTGATATGTTACAAGCTTTTTCTATTGTATCTGATAATTATAAATTTGTAAGACCTGAACTTACTGATGAAAAAGTTATTAAAATGATAGGTTGTCGTCATCCTGTAGTTGAACAAGTTATGAAGGATAAGTACGTTCCAAATGATATTGTTATGGATAAGACTACTGATATTTTATTAATCACTGGTCCTAATATGGCTGGTAAATCTACTTATATGAGGCAATGTGCTATTACTGTTATTATGGCTCAAATAGGATGTTTTGTACCTTGTAAGAGTTGTGTTATGCCTATTTTTGATAAGATTTTTACACGTATTGGGGCAACTGATGATTTAGTATCTGGACAATCTACTTTTATGGTTGAGATGAGAGAAGCTAATTATGCGATTAGTGAAGCTACAGAAAATAGTTTAATTTTATTTGATGAACTTGGACGTGGTACTGCTACATATGATGGTATGAGTTTAGCACAAGCAATACTTGAATATATTCATGATAAAATTAAAGCTAAGACGATGTTTTCAACACATTACCATGAACTAACTGTATTAGAAAAAGATCTTAAACATTTAAAAAATGTACATGTTTCGGCAGTTGAAGAAGATGGTAAAATTACATTTTTACATAAAGTTAAACCAGGAGCTGTTGATAAGAGTTATGGTATTCATGTTGCTTCTTTAGCGAAATTACCTGATAGTTTGATAAAAAGAGCTGGTGATATACTTAGTGTATATGAAAAGAAAAATGTAAAGAAAGAAACATTTACGCAAACATCATTATTTGAACTTAGTGAAAGTGAAGTTGAAGTTAAAACTAATCCAATTGAAGAAAAAGTTAGAGGAATTAATCCTTTGGAAATGACTCCGATGGAAGCTTTGTCATTTCTTTATGAATTAAAAAAAGAAATAAAAGATAAAAAGTAATTATTATGATATAATCTAGGTAAGATATGAAGCTAATTTAGAAATATCGGCTATATTAAAATAATTTAGGAGGGTAAAATATGAAAAGTAGAAGTGAGTTAAGAGATATTATTGTCAAAGTTCTTTATCAAGCAAATTTGTTTGATGAAGCTAAAATTGACTATAATGTTGATGATTTAATTAAGGAACAATTTGATGTTCAAAATGAGTTTGTTAATACTTGCGTTAAAGGAATATTAGAAAATAAAAAAGAAATTTATAAACTTGCTGATAGTAAACTTAACAAATGGACAATGGATAGATTAAATAAAGTTGATCAAGCTATTATAGCTCTTGGTATTTATGAACTTAAATATATTGATACACCTAGTGTTGTTGCGATTAATGAAGCTATTGAATTATCTAAGATTTATTCTGAAGCTGCTGTTACTAAAATGATTAATGGTGTTTTAGATAAGATATATCATGATGTAGAAAATTGTTAGGTGAGAAATATGAATGATAAATATATTACAGTTACGCAATTAACTAGGTATATTAAATATAAAATAGATAACGATGTTAATTTAAATGAGGTTTTTCTTAAGGGAGAAATATCTAATTTTAAAGCACATACTAGGGGACATTACTATTTTACTTTAAAGGATGATGGTAGTAGAATTAACGCTATTATGTTTGCTTCTAGTACTAAGAGGCTTAAGTTTATGCCAAATGATGGAATGAAAGTTTTAGTTACTGGTAAAATTAGTGTATTTGAGGCAAATGGTGGCTATCAAATTTATGTTAATGATATGTTGGAAGATGGTATTGGTAATTTATATATTGCTTATGAACAATTAAAGAAAAAACTTGAGACTGAAGGATTATTTGATGCTAGTGTTAAGAAAAAGATACCTAGAATTCCTAAAAGAGTTGGTGTAGTTACGGCTCCGACTGGTGCCGCTATTAAAGATATTATTTCGACAATTAAAAGACGTTGGCCTATTGCTGAGGTATATTTGTTTCCAGCCTTGGTTCAGGGTGAAGAGGCTAAAGAAGATATAGTTAGGCAAATTCATAATAGTATTAATTATGATATTGATACTTTAATTGTTGGGCGTGGTGGAGGAAGTATTGAGGACTTATGGGCATTTAATGAAGAGATAGTAGCACGAGCAATATATGAATGTCCAATTCCAGTTATTAGTGCCGTTGGTCATGAAATAGATTTTACGATTGCTGACTTCGTGGCTGATTTAAGAGCTCCAACTCCTACTGGTGCGGCTGAAATGGCTGTTCCTGATATTAATGATATAAAGACATATTTAGAACAAATTAAAATTAGACTTAATAAAGCTATTACTAATGATATTAAAAGGTATAGTGAAAAATTGAATTATTTAAAATCTAGACCGGTACTTGTCAATCCGATTACTATATATCAGAACAAAGAAATGGTTTTTGATAATATTATTGAAAGACTTAAATATAGTATGAAAGATATTGTTAGTTTAAAGGAAAAAAGATTAATAACTATTAAGAATTCTTATGCTTTGAAGAGTCCATATCAATTAATAGATAAGAAGGCTAATAAGTATTTACAGGTAGTTTCTAAATTAGAAACACTTAGTCCATTACTTACTATTAAGAGAGGTTATTCTATAGCAAGAATTGATGGTAAGGTAATTAAAAGTGTTAAAAAAATTAAAAAGAAAGATGTTATTACTGTTGAATTTAGTGATGGTGATATAAAGGCAGAAGTATTGTAATAGAAACAATTTAAGAAAGGAAAAATATTATGGCAGAAAAAAAAGCTCCAAGTTTTGAAGAGAACTTGGAAAAGTTAGAATCTATTGTTAAAAAGTTAGAAACTGGGGAAGTTCCTTTGGATGAGGCAATAGATAATTTTAATGAGGCTATGAAATTAGCTAAAACTTGCGATGAGAAATTAAAAAATGCAGAAGAAGCTATTACTAAATTAGTAAAAGATAATGGCGATGTTGTTGATTTCAAAGTAGAAGAGTAGAATAAAACCTATGTAAAATTACATAGGTCTTTTTTTATCCTTCGATTAAACTCATAGCTAGTTCAAATTCTTCATCATTATCTAATGGATATATTGTTTCTTGATCTACTGTTGTATATTTTCTTATTAAATTATCATTTTCATCATCAAGATTTGATAAATACATATAAGTAGTATCTCCAGATGTTTTTTCCATGACTACTTCGTATTTTTTGTTATCAATTAATACGTATTCTACTTCTCTTTCTTCAGTCATATTATTTTCCTCCTCGATTAGCTTGGTCTGTGTTAGAAACTGTTTTTTCTGTTGATGCAGGAAACATTGAGTTAATTTCATTTTGAGCTATTAAGGCATCAGCAACATTTTGTTTCCATAAGCTTACATCTTGTTGATTACTTGCATTTACTTGGCCATTGGCACGCATATATTCTTCTACATTTTCAAATGGTCTATCAACTTGTGTTGGATCTATACTTCCTAAAACACGATTGGTTTCAGATTCTCCCATGTTACTATATAGGCCATATACTTCATAGTCATCAACTTTACCATCTGCAGCAACACTTCTAGCAATTCCTTCTTCATCATATGTTAAACCATCACCAGTTGATGTTGTTGTTACATAAGGGCTTATATTATTTTCATAGAAATCTTCAGTGTATTCTTGAACTACTGCTTCTCTTGTTTCGTTAAGCGCTTTATTATCTAAATAGTCAGTCACTTCCATAGTTCCATAAACACCAGC
>CAVIRY010000202.1:0-5567 GCA_963645255.1 bacterium | reverse complement strand
TCCTCTATTGCTTTAGTTTCTTTGTATTCACTAATCTCAATTCCATCCATACCCATAGTATATTTACCTTCAAGTGTAAATGCTGCTTTTCCTTTTGGATTTTCAGTACACTCAACAACTTCTAGGTTTTTGTATGAAGAAACTAAATTACCTTGTTCATCATATATTGCAGGATCAACATAATTTGCTCTATCTTCTGGATTACAAACTAAATAGATTTTATTTAAAATTCTCTTACCACTATTTGTTAATGAAATTTTAGCTGCTGATAAACCCTTAGGGCTAAAATTAGTTATATCAGTGTTAACTGTTTTATCTTTATGAGTTCCATCTTCATTAGTCCTATCAAGTTGCTTATAAATTCCAATAGGTTGATTTTTTCCATTTCCACAAAGATAACCATATGCAAGACCTGCTTGTAAAGTTTCTTGAAGAATTGCCATAAAGTACTTATCCATAAATTGATAACTTAATTTTCTTATTGCCTTTGGAATTACTAAATAAGCATCTAACTTACAGATATCAGTAACTAAACCAGTTATATTAGGAGTTAATTCACCTGATAGAGAAGCAGTTATACCACTCCATGCATAACTACCAGACTTTTCAGCCACAATCCATCTTTTAACTCCTGCAGGAGCAAATTTAATTAGTTTTAAAATTGGCTCTGACTCTTTTACATTCTCTAAAGTTAGATCTACGATGCTTGTTGGAATTAAATCGATTTGAGAACCAGATATTGCTTGTTTAATATCTTTGAATTTTTCATAAAACTGTTCTTCTTCTTTGCTTAAGATACGTAAACCTAATTTATTTGAATAATTACTATCAGCTGCTGCTTTTATTGCTTGTGTTTGAATTTCATTAATCAAATCTTTATGTTTTTCTTCGGCAAACATTTCAACTACTTCAGCAAGTGCAGTAGGTTTGTCCTCACTTTCATTTAACATTTTTATTGCTTTTGTTTTTAACTCATTATAATTTTCATTATTTTATACCTTCTTTCTTTTTCTATAAATTAAAAAAAGATTCCCATGAATCTTCTTTAATTTTTGCATTATTATTTTCTTTTTCAAATTTTTCTAATTTAGTTGTTAATTCTTGATTTTTTATAACTAAATTTCTTATGTAAGAATTTATATCTTTAATGGACTGTTGAATAGTATCGTTTTTTTGAATAGATGTAGCAAAACCTTTTTCAAAAGCACTTTTATAATCCATCCAAGTTTCTTTGTCCATCATATTTTTAATTTCTTCTTCTGATAAACCAGTTTTATTTACATAAATATTAACACTTGGCTTAGTAATGATTTCTAAATCATCAGCTGCCTTTCGTAATTCATTTGGATCACCACATGCATCTGTCCAAGCATTGTGAATCATAAGTAAACCATTTTCTGGCATTATTCTTTCTTGACCAGACATAAATATGACACTTGCTGCACTACAAGCAAAACCATCAACTTGAGTTATTAAATGACCATTAAAGTCTGATAATAAACCATATATAGCTAAACCTTCAGACACACTACCACCCATAGAGTTTATTCGAACTAATAAATTAGGTGTATTTACTTCATTTAGTGCATCCTTAAAACTGTATGCATCAACTCTAGTATCATCTTCTATTTCTAGCCACCTCTCGATAAGAGAAGGCTTGCGAATATCACCATAAATGTATAATTCTGTTAAGTTATCATCAACTTTAACAAATTGAAAATATCTATCATTTTGTTCCTTCATTCTCATCACCTCCTTCCAATGCAAAATCTACATTTTCATAATTCTTTGTTATGTAATGTTTATCGGCCCATGCAGCATCAACCCTTGGAATTCCGATAAACTCATTAATTTCATTATGACTATAACCATTAGAGAATAATTTATCCATATTAACAGCACTTTCCAAAATATCAAAATGTTTCATATTAAGTCTATTTATTCTAATTCTCTCTCCCTTTAAATAATTACTTTCACCAATAATTTTTGCATTTAAACCATCTTCGATAATCTGAAGATGAGGTAATATTCCAAATGTAATAAAATCATTAGTAGATGTTGATTTATCTGTTTTATTTCCATAAAAAATATCTAAAGGAATATTAAATGTCATTGCAACTTTGTCAGACCACTTTTTTTCTAATTTAGACCATTCATCAGAACTTGTTCCAGAGCCAAAATCAATTTTTTCTAGACCAAAAGTATCAGATAATAAAATAATGGCATCTTGTTCATCAAAAAGTCCTCTCGTTATTTTTTGCTTATAGTCATCATAAGTTAATTCCTTTGCAGTTATAGGATCTTTCAATTTAGGTTGTCCCCCAGGAATTTTTAAGCGAAATTTAGACAAATTGTTTAATTTATAGTGTGAGCTTGCTATTCCAATTAAATTTCCTAATTCCTCATAATAACTATCAAGAGTTTCTTTTATTTTTGATGACTTTAAATTCAAATAAATTACGTCTTCAGAAGTGAATGTTTTTCTTAAAAAAATAGAATTTCCGTGATCATCACTAATTTGAACATTATAATAAACTTTTGGTAATAAAACACTTGTACTCACTTGAAATGTATTAGCAAGATACAAACTTCCATCAAGTTCGACGATTAGTGCTTCTCCATCATCCAAATATTTTTTTATTACTTCATAAAAAAAAGAAGTCGCTTCTTTATTAGGATTTGGCTGAACATTCAAAGTATAGTATTCCTTTGAATTATCATCTTTTGATATTTTTCCTTTTTTCATTCGATAAATTTGAATTTCGGATTTGGAAATTGTTTTTGCTATTAAATCAATCGCGTGCTCTATAGCATGTCTTTTTATTTGTAATTGCTTTTGCTTTGCCATAAATAATGTTTCAATATAATTCTCTAACTGATTTCTATCACTTTTAGCAAACAACATATCTAATATTTTCATGTTTCACCTCCTCCTAAACATAAACATATTCAATGTTTTCAACTAATAATTCTTCACCACTCAATGCACAAATCATAGCCATGAATGGATCATTTTTTCTCAACTTTTCCTCTACTTTTTCGAAATACATATTTCCATCTTTTTTTGTACGTAAACATGTATTATTAATGCTCCATCGCATAATTGCACTATCACCTATATTCAGTTGTCCTCTTTCAAATAAGACTTCCAATTTAGGTGCTACAATAGCAGCGATGGAAGCAGGGTATCGTATCATTCTTATTAATCCATCTTTATTTTCTTTTGTTTCAACAGAAACATTAGATTCTTCAAATGTCTTTTTTATCAGTTGATAACGATAATTGTCCAATATTATTTTCTTAATATCATAATCATTAAAATAACTTAAAGCCCAATTAACGATTATTTTCTCATCAATTGATGGTGTATCTACAACTACAAAATCTTCAAATCCTTTTTGACCAGCATTTTCAAATGGAAATTTAATGTCTTTGAAAAACTTATTAGATGAGCATATTACAGTTTTTTGTCTCCAACAAAATTCATCTCCATCTTTAGTCAAAATGCCAACAGATGCAAAGTCTCTAAGTGATGCAAAGTCTATTCCTATTATTGCTGGTTGTTTTTCTTTCTTCACCATCACTCTAGGAATTTTATTTTTTACGTCACTATAAGATGCTTTCAGTATATTTTCCCAGGATGTTACAACAAGATCATCTCTTTCTTGCGGAATATTCATTCTTTTACTCAAGAATTCACTTCGTTTTGAAGGACGTTCTTTTTGTTCCAAATAATCTATCATGATAGCATCATATAATTCCGGTAAATATGGAAGTGAAGGATTAGCCTTTTCCCATAACTCAGGATTATCAACTTCTGTTAGATCATCCATCTTACATAGAAATGGAAAATACCTCAATTTGTTATCTCCTGTTTGAAGAATTTTAGTACATGAGTCTAACAACTCATCTAGTGGTCCGCCTCGCACATCACCATTTGAAGTAATTATAAAAATTCTTCCATGTTTTACTTTTCCTAAGCCACCTTGATAAACTTTTATATTTTTATCTGTTAAATAAGCATGATACTCATTAAAGAGTACTAATCCACTTTTTTTACCATCTTTTGTAGCAGCATTTGAAGTATTAAATCTAAACCTAGATCTTGTTATTTTATTTACAAAATATTCTTTATTCCAATAAAAATATTTTTTCATTATATTTTCATTTTTATCTAATACACTATAAGCAACGTCAAATGTGTCATTAGCTTGGCCTTCGGAGGTTGCTACTATATCTATGTTATAATTCTCTACACCATAATATTGTGTGGTTAAAAAATGTAATAATGGAACAATAAAACCATCTTTTCCATTACCTCTTCCTTCTAAAATAATAAAAGTCCTGAAAACAGGAACATCATTTTTGTACATAAAAACAAAAGCATAAAGAAATTTTTGATATGGAAAAAGTGGATAATACCACCTTTCTACAAACTTAATACATTTATAATAAGTACTTTCATCAAAGAAAATATCATTCCTTGATAGTGTTGGAATAACAATATTCTCAATTAATAACTTTCTTTCATTGTTAAAAACATTAGGTGCTTTATGATAATACTCTAAATAATCATCTATTTCTTTACAACAAATCATTTTCATCGCCATCATATATATCAGTTTTTTCTTCTGTTTTTGGTGGTGGTGGCATAAATGGCTGATTTATTCCTAAATCATTGATGATTTTCAACATAATCTGTTCAACTTTTATCAGATTAGTTACAGACTCATTTGCTTTTTCCTGTTCTTTTCCATTGCCATTTTGAAAAACGTATCTAACACCTTTTTCATATATATCATCTTTTAATCCCTCACGAATAGCAAGTAAACTCAAATATTCATTGACTAAATCGTCATAGTATTTTCCAAATTTAGATAAATTATCTAACTGCATACTGATGTCCTCACGAATACCAATAAAGTCTTTTTCATTGAGTTTTTTTATGGTCTTAGGATACTTTTTTATTTTTCCATTTGTTACTTTTTCTGCTTTTTTCACATTATAACCACCTCCTACCCTTCCACACACGCGTACGCGTGAAGATATTTTTAGTCGTTAACCACACACCCGCTGGCCTTAAAAAATATACAGGCCGAGTTTTTGCCCGGGGGTATGGTGAAGAAAAAAATTACCATTTTTCTTCTGTTAAAACTTTTTTTCTTTTTTTAAATCTAAACTTGGCTCTTTCAGAGACTATCTCATGAGCTTCAAACGAAAGAGATACTCCATTATCAACATCAAGGCAAAATGATGGATCTTCTTTTATTGGAACAATGTGGTGAGCAGTTGTTGCTCTAACTGGTTTTATTTTTGATGGTTTATGAATTCCATCAGACCATTTACCAGAAAAGAACTGACACTCATATTTATCTCTCTCTAATACTTTTTCTCTCCAAATATCATAATCAGTCGAATGATAAAAAGCATCTGTATTGCCTTTGGTAATTTCCACAGGCCAATTATATATTTTTCTTCTTTTTCTTCTTTTTTTCATGCATCACCAAACAAAAAAGCCAGCAAGGCCGACTTTCACTTTACATTAATTTCACTATACACATTATATA
>CAVIRY010000201.1:5814-7266 GCA_963645255.1 bacterium | reverse complement strand
GATTTAAAAAGCCTGGATCTTGATGTGTATATCCATTATGATCTTGTTGAAAAACATGTGAAACTAATAAGTAATTTAAAGATGCAATTGGCTCTCTCCAAGGAATCTGATTACAAACCTTTAACCATTTAGCATGTTGACTAGCCATAGAATCAACTATTCTAACAAAAGCCTCATAACTATGAATAAATCCATATCTACCAGTTAATAAATAACCTTCTAACATACCTTGACATAAATGTTCAGATAAATAAGAATCCATTACTCTACCAGTATTAGATAAAAACTCATCATCAGATTTAATCTTTTTAAAATTCCAGGTTCTATTTTCAACTTCAAAAATATGATTAAATCTATTCGATAAAGCTTCATCTGGTCCAAAGATTCTAAAGTTCTTATTTTCTTTATTTAAACTAAATACATCTCTTATATATTTACCAAGTTCCATAGTATCCTGATTTTCAATACATCCTGGTTTTTTCACTTCTATTGCATAATCCTGCCAATTAGGAGTAATAATTTCTTTTAATAATAAACCACCATTAGCGTAAGGACTATTACCCATGCATTTACTAGGTGTAGGACATAAATCTCTAAGTTCCTTAACAAGTCTACCATTAGAATCAAATAGTTCTTCCGGATGATAACTAAGTAACCATTTTTCTAATGTCTTAATATTTTCTTGATTATCTCTAGTTATTGCAACTGGTACTTGATGAGCTCTAAAACTACCTTCAATTTTCTTATATGCTATCTCTTTAGGTCCTGTCCAACCTTTAGGTGTAGTTAAAACTATTAATGGATAATTCCCAACACCAGTTTTTTTTATTTTCTTTATATCTTTAACAACTGTCTCTAAAACTTCAGCCATTTTTTCGTGCATCTTCATCGGATCAGATCCAGATACAAAATACGGTTTCCAACTAAGTCCATAGAAAAAATCTTCCATTTCTTCTTCACTCATTCTACCAAAGACAGTAGGATTAGCTATCTTATATCCATTACGATGTAATATTGGTAAAACAACACCATCATTTTTAAAGTTTAAGAATTTATTAATATTCCAAGATGTTGCTAGAGGACCAGTTTCAGCTTCACCATCGCCAACAACACAGGCTGCTATTAAATCAGGATTATCTAAAACAGCACCTGCCGCATGAGCCAAACTATAACCTAATTCTCCACCTTCATGAATAGAACCAGGTGTCTCAGGAGCAACATGTGATGAAACTCCTCCTGGAAAACTAAATTGCTTACAAAGTTTCTTTAAACCAGCTTCATCTTCAGTTATTTCTGGATAGAATTTAGTATAAACCCCTTCCAAATAATTATTAGCGATCATTGCTTGTCCACCATGTCCAGGTCCTGATAAGTAAATCATCTTTAAATCATACTTTTTAATAATTCTATTCAAATGCATATAAATAAAATTCTGTCCTGGAGCAGTACCCC
>CAVIRY010000201.1:0-5706 GCA_963645255.1 bacterium | reverse complement strand
TTATTCTAAAAATATTATACATTAAAAGTGTACAAAAAAAAAGGATAAAAGAAATAAATTTCTCCTATCCAAACTTCAAATTACAATACATCATTATTTGTAGATATAGTACTATCAGTAGTAGAAACAGTATTAGTAACTGCCGTATTATCACTCATAACAACACTTGGCGTAGCATTTACTACTGGTATCTCAGTATTATTAGAACTATTTACTGGACTAACAACAACATTATCAGTAGTACCAACTCCAACTGTAGTACCATTTTTATTTTTCTTCCTTTTTAATATAAAGAATACTAAACCGCCTATTACTAAAACACCTAATACAACGCATATTATAATATTAGTAATATTATATATAGCAAATGAAAATTGAATAGTACTAGAATCAGATTTAGACATCTCAATAAAATCCCAAGTTAGATGTTTATCACCATCTTCCTTACTAGTAGCATTACTACTAATAGCTTTATAAGGAAGTTTAACTTCAAACTTAGCTTCCATATTACCAGTTAATGCAGATAAATCAAAATCTTCCGAAGAATCATCTATTAAATCAGTATCATAGTCATCATAATCATCATAGTCATAGTCATCATAATCATCATAGTCATAATCATAATCATCATAATCATCATCCAACGTAGTAGAATCATCATCTTCTTCACGATAACTAAAATCGCTAGTTTCAGAATTTATTAAATCCTCAGAACCATTATCAAATTTAACAGTATAAGTATTTTTCAAAAATCCTTTTTTTATTAAAAATATTTTCGCATTATCTTCTTCATAAATTGATATAAAACTCACATCATCTAATTCTTTTTCACTACTTATATCATCAATATTAGCAATATTGCATGTAACTACAGCTTCTAACTTTTCAGTACCATTATTAACTTTTGAAGAACAATTTTTATTTTTTATCTCTTTACCAAATTCAGAAGCATCAAAATCTTCATCTTCAGTAACTCCAAATGATGACAAATATGATTTATTAATAGAAGATGACACAACGAAATTCATGGATTTATCCTTTTTAATTTCCATAGTAGCATTCATCTTAACACATCCTGATGTCAACATAAGCATAACAGCAATCAATAATAATTTTACTTTTTTTCTCATAATACAACTCCTTTACTTTACTAAAGTATAAAACATTTTTAATAAAAAGTAAAACAAAAAAGAGAATTTTTCATCTCTTTACTTACTTAGAAATAACTTCACAAATCAAAGTACTTATCTCTGTTGGATTATCGATTGGAAGTCCCGCTATCATTTTAGCTTCTGCATAAAGTATCTTTGTATATTTATCAAATTCCTCTTTATCATTTTCATATAAATTCTTTAATTTTTCTGCTATTTTATGTTTCTCATTTATTTCCAATACCTTTTCAGCTTTAATACCCATATCATTAGGCATAGCGTCAAATACTTTTTGCATTTCAATAGAAACATCACCTTTAGTAGTTAAACATACTGGATGTTTTTTTAGTTTATTACTAAATTTAACTTCACTAACTTCGCCTATTTCTTCTTTCATATGTTTTAAAAGTTCACTATTATCTTCATTAGCCTTTTTAGTAGCTTCTTTTTCTTCTTCAGTTTCTAAATTCAAATCTTCATTTTCTACATTAGTAAACTTCTTACCTTCATATTCTTGAATAGCAGTAATTGCAAATTCATCAACATAATCAGTTAAATATAATATATCAAAATCATGTTCTTTCACTTGTTCAACATTAGGCATAGAATCAATTTTCTTAATAGAAGCACCAGCTGCATAATAAATCTTTTCTTGTCCTTCTTTCATATTATCAACATATTCTTTTAAAGTAATAAGTTTTTCCTCTTTAGCTGAATAAAACATAATTAAATCTTTCAACTTATCTTTATCAGCACCAAAGTTATTATAAACACCATACTTTAACTGAACACCAAATGTCTTAAAGAATGAAATATAACTTTCACGATCAGTCTTTAACATATCTTCTAATTCTTTACGAATTTTACTTTCAATATTTTTAGCTATTAGTTTTAAATTATGACTTTCTTGTAATACCTCTCTAGAAATATTTAGTGATAAGTCCTCACTGTCAACAACACCTTTAACAAAACTAAAATAATCAGGTAATAAGTCAGCACATTTCTCCATTATCATAACGCCATTTGCATATAAACTAAGACCTTTTTCATAATCTTGTGTATAAAAATCATATGGCGCATGACTAGGTATAAATAATAATGATTTATATGAACACATTCCCTCAACAGAAGAAGTAATTATTTTTAATGGCTTATCATAATCATTAAACTTATCCATATAGAAGTTTTCATAATCAGCATCTTCTACTTCACTCTTACTCTTCTTCCATATTGGAACCATACTATTTAATGTTTCTAATACTTTTTTATCTTCATACTCATGTTTTTCTTCATCTTTTAATTCATGATGAGTAACTTCCATCTTAATAGGAAAACTTATATAATCAGAATATTTCTTAACTAAACCTTTAATTTGATATTCATCTAAATACTTACAATAATCTTCCTCATCAGTATCTTCTTTAATATGTAATACTATCTTAGTACCAATATCACTCTTCTTAGCTTTCTTAATAGTATAGCCATCAGCACCCTCACTTTCCCAAGTATAAGCTTCATCACTATCAATAGATTTAGATGTAACAGTAATCTTATCACTAACCATAAAAGCTGAATAGAAACCAACACCAAATTGACCTATAACATCAACTTTTTCTTCTTTACTCATACCTTCTTTAAAAGCAAGAGTACCAGACTTCGCAATAGTACCCAAATTACTTTCAAGCTCTTCTTTTGTCATACCACAACCAGTATCAGTAATAGTAAGAGTACGCTTATCACTATCAATATCTAAACGTATATATAAATCATCTTTCTTTACCTTAACATTTTTATCAGTTAAAGAACGATAATATAACTTATCTAGTGCATCTGATGCATTAGAAATTAACTCCCTTAAAAATATATCTTTATTAGTATAAATTGAATTAATCATTAAATCTAAAAGTCTCTTAGATTCAGATTTAAATTCATGTTTCTCCATGTAATCATCTCCCTACATCTTACTTATAACACTATTTTTAGCAGTTGTCAATAGTGAGTGCCAATTTAATTTTTTAGAAAAAGAAGATTAACTAAAATCTTCCTTCTTCTTATTAACAATCAAAGTACCTATGCAAATTAATAGTATTATTCCAAGCACTACATAACAAGCTGATACTGTCTCAGGATTACTAATCCTATTATATAAAGCAACAACAGTAACTTTACCCTCAGGCATTACAAATGTACCATCACCAGTAACTTCTATTTCATTACCATCTTCATCCATAACAACAATTCGCTTTAAAGTATACCCTTCCTTAGGCGTAACAGTAACCTTTACAACTTCCCCTGCAAAAGCACTACTATTAACCGTAATTGTACCTTCATCAGTAACATCTTTTAAAACATCATATACATCATAAGTATACTTTACAAGTCTTAACATATTATAATCATTATCTAAATCTAATTTCTTAACAATAGGCGAACTACTTAGATTATTAGAAAGCTCACGACCCAAAGCATCAGGTTTAGTCTGATATAACAAATAACCATTAAATACACCAGATGTATTATAATTTTCAACTAATCTAAAGAAAATACTACCATCACTTGTATAAACATCTTTCCATAATAAATTAAAAGAAAAATCATATTTTAAAACTAAAGTTTCATTCTCTTCAGTAATAGCAGTTACAATATAACCATCATAAGTATTATCAAAATATCTACTACTTCTAACACCTGTAAAAATACTTTGTATAGAATCATCATAAGTTTTTCTAAAAACTTCATTACCATCTAAATCATACTTAATAATTGTACCCAAAACATAATCAGTATTTTGATCAGATGCTCCAACTACTAAAATACCATCTATTTTTCCATTTTTAGTATAACTAAAAGACATATCCATAATTTCATAAAGACCAGTATCAACATCCCATACATATACATCATCTATATTATTATATTTAGCAAGATAATTATCCTCATAATAATAACAGTCAACTAACTTACCATCAACGACATTATCAACTTCTTCAAAATAATAATAATCATTAACATTCTTTTGCCAAACTAAATTACCTTTTAAATCATACTTTAACATTATATAACCAGGATCAATTCCTAAATCACTAGAAGTTGAATACAACATAATAATATATCCATCATGTACACCTTTATTATCATAACTATAAAAAGAATTACGATAATATTCATAACCAGAGCCACCGTATTGTTTAGTAAAAATTAAATTATCTGAAGAACCATATACATTTACAAGAATATCAGATTCTCCTTTAACCTTATAATCAAAATCATCGCTATAAATATCTTCACAATCTACATAAAAGCTTGAGTCAGCATAACTTTTTTCATAAATAAATTTATTATCCAAACCATATTTTACTAAAATAATATCAGATGAATATCCTTGTCTTTTAACCATAAAAGAACTCGAAGTCATATTTGAAAAAGAAATTTTTCTCTTAGGAACATCAAGATAATAAATAATATTACCATCCAGTTTACCAGAGTTATCATAACTAGGTAAAGCATAAACATCTACATAAGACCTAAGTTGAATATTTGTTTTTACATCAAAAGTCTTTTTCAAATCAGCTGCCCCAACACCAAATGGAAAAAGGAAAAAGAAACTAACTAGTAGTAATAAATACTTTTTCATTTTCTTCCTCCTAACTTAATAACGCTATTAACATACCAGCGATAAAGAACACACTAGAAATAATCATTATAGAAGTCCCAATTACTTCAGCATACCCAAATTCATTTAAACGATTCTTTTCTTTATTTTCATCTTTCATACTACAACCTCACTATCATAATCTACTATAACAAGTATATCATATTACTTAAAATTATCAAACTACTTCTTTTAAAACAATTTCACCAGACTCAATTGGTAATCCTGCATAATTAGCATCAGTCAATTTGAAAGTTCTCTCTGGTGCTTTAGCATTTTGTATTTCCATAGTAGTCTCTTCACTAGTTAACATTATCTTTTGGATCTCTTTACTAAAAGTATGACTCAAATCCCCAGATACTTGTTTAAAATAAATATAAGGTGCATTACTACTAGCATACGGAACATGCAAAAATATGGCACTACCTACACTATCAGTAGTAATAGCCTCTCCATAAACATTACCTAAAGAATCACACCTATAAAATATAGCATTCGCAACAGGACTACCAGATTCTTCTCCTGTTTCAGATACATGTAAAGTTAACTTACCATTTGCCGCAAGATTAAAATCCAATGATGAAGTATCTGAAGATATTGTAATACGACTAGGATTTAAAGTAGTACTATCATAACCTAACACACTAGCACTAACAAGATAATTTCCTTCAACAAACTCCTTAGTTCCAACACCATTATTAATAGAAACTATATATTCCATAAAAATAATTCTCCCTTCTCTATAGGTAAACCAGGATAAAATTTATCAGTTAATCTAAAAGTAAAAATTTTTTTATCATCAAAAACATCAAAACACAACCTAATATTACAACCAGTTTTATCATCTAAATATAACCTAGTAATATAAGAACATCCTGAAACTGAAATAATTATATTATATAC
>CAVIRY010000200.1:2330-4974 GCA_963645255.1 bacterium | reverse complement strand
CTATATTAATAGAGGTGATTTTATGAGTCAAATACTTTGGGATTTATTTAAGAAAACTGGAGATATTAAATATTATAATTTGCTACAACAAATAAAGAAGAAGTGATGTGTTTTGACAATTGAAAGTTTTGAAGGAATTGTTTTAAGTGAAACTAATTATAGTGAATCAAGTAAAATACTTAATGTTTTAACTTATGAACATGGTCTTGTAGGTGTTATGTCTAAAGGCTCTAGAAATATGAAAAGTAAACTTAGAAGTGTTAGTAGGAAGATGATTTATGGTACTTTCCATGTTTATTATAAAGAAAATGGACTTTCTACTTTAATTGGTATTGATGTTATTAATGCATATTCTAATATACTTTCAGATTTAGAAAGAGTTAGTTATGCATCTTATATGATGGATCTTGTTATGCAAGTATTTAAACAAAATGATGATAAAAGCATTTTTTATTTACTTAGAGATTCTTTAGGAAAGTTAGAAGAAGGATTTAATCCTTTAGTTCTTACAAATATATTGGAATTAAAACTATTAGATTACTTAGGAGTTAAACCTAGTATTGATTGCTGTAGTAACTGTGGCTCCGATAAAGGAATTGTGACACTTAGTACTGATTCCTTCGGTTATATTTGTAGAAACTGTTATAACAATGAAGGATTAGTAAGTGAAAAGACTATTAAAATGATTAGGTTATATTATTATGTTGATATAAAAAATATTACTAAGTTAGAAGTTTCAGATTTAGTTAGTAAAGAGATTAATCAGTTTTTGGATGAATACTATCAAAAATACACAGGTTTATATTTAAAGAGTAAGGATTTTGTAAAGAGGATTAATCAATTAGTAGAAGGATGATGTATATGAAGATTATTTGTTTTGTACAATGTATGACTGTATTATGCTATATATGAGTTTAGAAAAGAAAAATTCAAATATTGAAACAAATTTAAAAGACGTTATAAATAGTGATGAAGTACAAAATATTTTAAATACAATGATATACAAGCAAGCAGAAAAGTAATAAATAAAAGTATATATCTTTCATCGGATATATACTTTTAAAATTATAATTTGCTTTTTACTTCAAAGTCCATTTATAATTATATTGAGGACTGATTACATGAAATACAAAGTATTAGTAAATAAAGAAAATAAAATAAAAGACAAATTCTTATCTAAAATAGAATTAATAACTACAAAAAATATAGATAATTTAGATGTTCAAATAGAAAAAGAAACTTATAATGCCTATTTAAAATTAAAAGACTTTCTAGCAACAAAAAACATTACCATTGGTATATCATCTGCATATAGAAGTAAAGAATATCAACAAGAATTATATGATGAATACGTTAATAAATATGGTAAAGACTATGCTGATAAAGTTGTTGCACCAGTAGGTTGTTCAGAACATCATACTGGTCTTGCAATAGACATCAATATAAAGGTAAATGGAACCTGGCCAAGCGATAACAATGAACTAATGGAACACCTCGCCGAATACAAAAAAGTTTATAAGTACTTAGCTGATTATGGCTTCATTCTTCGTTATCCAGAAGGAAAAGAAAATATAACTGGTTATCCATATGAACCTTGGCATATCAGATACATTGGTAAAACAGTAGCCCAAAAACTAGAAAAAGAAAACTATACCTTAGAAGAATATTTATCTAATTACTCAGGAGTTATAGTCGTAAATAAAAAATCTAATATGACTTCATTTGACGTAGTAAATGAAATTAGTAGAACTTTAGGAATAAAAAGAATAGGTCATACTGGAACACTTGATCCTTTAGCCGAAGGAGTTCTAGTAGTAACAGTAGGAAAAGCTACTAAGATAGCAGAACTTTTAACTGCAACTTATAAAGAGTATCAGGCGGGAGTTATTCTTGGCGTAGAAACTGATTCCTTAGATATTACAGGTAAAATAATAAATAGTAAAATCGTACCAGATGATTTACCAATCGAAAAAGTACTAAAAAGTTTTAAAAAGACATATCTTCAAGAAGTTCCAATATATTCAGCAGTTAAAGTAAAAGGTAAAAAACTATATGAATATGCTAGAGAAAACAAAACTGTAGAGTTGCCAAAAAAAGAAGTAACTATTAAAGAAATAGAATTAATTTCAACTGACCGTAACACTTTTATTTTCAAAGCCCTAGTATCAAAAGGTTGTTACATAAGAAGTCTAATTAGAGACATTGGTGTTAGTTTAAATACTTATGCTACAATGACAAACCTAACAAGGACCAAACAAGGAAAATATTCATTAGATGATGCTTATACATTAGAAGATATAGCTTCTGGCAACTTCAATTTACTAAAAATAGAAGAAGTCCTTGACTATCCAAAAGTAGTAGTTGATGAAACCTTAAGTTTCAAAATAAAGACAGGACAAAAATTAAAAAACGAATATAATATAAAAGACAAAGTTATTTTCATAGATCAAAATAATAAATTGCTAGGCATATATCAAGTTGAAAATGAAGTTCTAAAAGTATGGAAAAACTTTGCATAGGCAGTGCCAAAATGGCACGTTTTTCTTTACAAATCAACAAAAGTATGATATAATCATACAGCAATCGAAAGAAGGGAAAAGTAGTTATGAAACCTACAAAAAAATTAAATTATTATGAACTGTTA
>CAVIRY010000200.1:0-2320 GCA_963645255.1 bacterium | reverse complement strand
CTCCAGAAGAAATAAAAAAAGCTTATCGTAATTGTGTTAAAGAATTTCATCCAGACTTATACCAAAATAATGAAGAAATGAGCGAATTAGAATTAAAAATACGTGAAAATATTTTAAGACAAATAAATGAAGCTTATGAAACATTATCAGATTTTTATAAAAGCTGCCAATATGACGCTGAATTATCATCAGATGAAATGACAGATAAAGAAAAATATTTGTATAACTATGCAATTTTACAAGAAATAGATAACTGTCTAGATACTGGAAAAATAGTTGACTTTTATTCTTTACTAGGTATAAAATATGACGCTACAGAAGCTGAAATAGAAAAGGCATTCTTTGAAAGAATAACAACATATCATCCTTCTTTGCCAAGTAACAAAAAAGCACCAGAAGAATTGAAAGCAATAAATGAAGATATTTATATATGTATGAAAAATGCCTATATCGTATTAAGCAATAAAGAAAACAAAGAAAAATATGATGAAATTTATAAAAAGACTTATTTAAATCAAGAAAAAGGCGAAAATAAAAGAAAAAAGAGTAACTTCAAAACTAAAGAAGAAAGACCAAGGTATTCTGATGTCAAGACTAAAAACTTCATAGAAACAGTAAAAACAGGTTGGAAAGAAGTAAAAGAAGATGAAAAAACTGAACCATTTAAAGAACGACATAAAAATGTTAGTACACATCTTGCTCATTCAAAATTAGCAGATACTAATCCAATTGTTTTTAATATTAGTTCAGGTGCGATACATGTAGTAGCAGAAACATGGTATCAATTATATAAACTACGTTATATTACAGAAGATAACTTACCAAAATTTATTATCAGAAACCGTGTAACTATAGGTTCACTATTATTAGTAGGAGCTTTAATAGCAACACCAAAGCAATCTTCCTCTAATGAAGTTCCTAAAGAAATAGAAACTCAAGTTCCAAAGATAACTGAGACAATAGAAAAAGAAGAACCTACAAAGCCAGTAGAAGAAGGAACAATTACATTAAATAGAGTATTTTTAGTTGAATATGGAGATACAGTTTATGATTACTCCGTAGATTCTAATTCTACAATAGACTATATTGCCAAAACAAATGATTTAACAGTAAATTATGATAACAGTGTAAATATTCAAGCAGGACAAAAAATAACTGTTCCATATGTTATAGATAAAGAAGACTTATCGTATTATACATCAAGTAAAATATATCAAGCATCTATTCCACTAGCAACATTTGCTAGTATTAATGAAACAGATATCGATACATTATTACTTTTAAATCCTGAAGCAATAGAAGTAAAAAATGAAGAATCAAAGAATCCTACATATTATGTAGTATCAGATTCGCTAACAGTTCCAGAATTTATTTCTAAAAGTGAATACAAATCAATAAAAACACAAACAGAAGCATATACAAAAACAAATCAAAATAACTAAAAAACTATAAATAAGTTTACACATAAGTAGACTTATTTTCTTTAGCAACAAAATACTTCTTTTTTTGAATGCGGTATTTTGCTATAATAAACTAAAGGGTAGTGATATTAATGCTTAAATATATATTTTTATTAGTTGGCTTTATAGTTATTATTAAAGCAAGTGATGTCTTAGTAGATAGTGCATCATCTATAGCAATAAAGTGTAAAGTACCTAAAATGTTAGTAGCACTTACAATAGTATCATTTGGTACTTGTGCTCCAGAAATAGCTATTTCATTTACAAGTGTAGCTAGTAAAAATGGTACCATAGCTTTTGCCAATGTAATTGGAAGTTGCATTGTAAATGTCTTTCTAATTATAGGACTAGCATCATTACTACATCCCATAAAAGTAAAACATGAAACGGTAAAGAAAGAATTGCCTATTCTCTTTTTAATAACAACATCATTTTCAGCATTAATGTTAGATAGCCTATTTAATAAATATAATCCTAATGTATTTTCAAGAATAGATGGAATAATTTTAATGTTACTATTCTTAATGTTTGTAACATATTTAGTACAAATGCTTCACCGAAAAGAAAAAAATCCTCAAAAAGTAGATGTCAAATATGATAATATACCAATTGCCATAATAATATTAATTCTATCCATTGTTCTAATTTCACTAAGCAGTAATATCATTGTGGATAATGCAGTAGCAATAGCAAAAAGCCTAAACATAAGTGAAAAATTAATTACCATGACAGCCATAGTCATTGGTACAAGCTTACCAGAAATGTTTATGACTGTAAGTAGTGCTAGAAAAGGTGAGTTTGACATGGCTATAGGTAATATCATTGGCACTAATATCTTTAATATATGTATTGTATTAGGA
>CAVIRY010000199.1:0-2772 GCA_963645255.1 bacterium | reverse complement strand
CATACATATATTTTGAATTACAAGTATTAGATAAAATTTTTGCTACATTTCCATTATTATCATATAAATATCTATATTCCTCATTTTCTCTTATAACTTTTGATAATCTATCAAAATTATCATATTCGTAATTAATAATATTTCCATTTCCATATGTAGTTTTAATTAAATTACCATTATTGTTTCCATAGTCATTGCTTATTAGAGTAATATCGTCACCAATTTTTACACTTTTTAATTTTTGAAATTCATCATATGTAAACTTATATATTCTGTTATCTTCTATTATTTCACTTATAATATTTTTATCATTATAATTATAAGTTACATTTCTATCACCATTTATTACTTTAAATAATTCTTTCTTATTATTATATTTATATTCTATAACATTTCCATTTGGATCTGTTTCTGATGTTATTTTTCCGTTATTTTCATCCGTAATAAATGAGGTAGTATTAAAATTGCTATCTGTAACACTTGTTAAAAACTTTCCGTCCTCACTGTAAGTTGCACTTGTTTCAATAAAACTTTCTTCTATAAGTTCTATATAGAATTCAAATTCTGGTGATTGTGAATTTTTTGCACTTAGTTCTATATTCACTCCATTGGCTTTCAAGTATTTGTATTCATTGTCTATTTCTATTTTTATACAATAACTTTCATTTTCGTTTTTCTCAAAAACAAACAAATTATTTTGATTTACATTAGAAAGTATAACATTTTCTGCATTGACATATGATATAGAATAATCAGGCAATACGGCGTATGATATTTTATATTTATCACCAATTTTTTCAATCAGCCAGTTTGTATTACTACAAACATTGTTCTCTAATAGCAAGCAATTAATTTCTGCCTTTAAAAATTTAAATGTTCCCTTATTCCTAATTCTATACACACCATTGGATATTTCTGGTAAATATTTTTTTGAAGACCTTGCTGAAATAGGATTACCATTTTCATCATATTTTATAAAATTTGAAAGTCCACTGGTTGTAATTGTATTTATAATTCGCGTTGTTTTTATGTTATCGTATTCTAATTTAAAACCATTACCTTTTGGAGTAGCCATATTAATCAATTGATTATTTTCACCATAATTAAATAAATTTTTGTTTCCTGTTTGATTTTTTATTAATACAACATTACCCTTTTGGTCATACATATACTCTCCGCTTGTTATTTCTTTATAAAACGATAAGTTTGTAATATAAAAATTATTCGCATTAGTATTTTGCTGAAAAATTAATTGTATTTCTTTAAAATCTTCTAATGCCTTGTTTGTATATGTAAAATATTGCCACCTTTGATTGTTAGAATTTAACTCTCTTGAAGTAATACAGTATTCGGCTTCACCATCTTCTGGTACGTAATAAATGGCCACGTTATTTCCTGCATATGGCCTGCATGCGTCTACACCCTCATTTTTATACCAAAATGATATAGTATATAAATCATTTTCCTTTCCACTTATTGGAAATACCTTTGTAAAACGTGTAGTATTGTATGGCTCCATTTTTACCTTTAGGGCATTTATTTTACCATCATTAAATTTTTCAATTGAAAAATATTCTGAAATGTTCGGATTAGTACCATTTTCATTATATATACTTGTTTGCCAATCTGAAAAACCATTTTCAAAATCAGAATTATCCATAATGTTATACATGTTGGCTACCTCTCCAACTTCTAGTTGAATATCATCAATGTAAGCTATATTTACAGATAAAAATTCAATTATTATTTTCAAATTTGTCGTGGCATCATCTTCATAATAAATACTAACATCGCCACGTTCAAAATCTGACGATTTGTTTATTTGCTGCGTTGTTTTAACAGCTACACCATCTTTATTTCCATACATCAAAGTAACATTTATTGGCTCTACTAGTTTAAAATAACCACTGAATGTATAATAAGAACCTTTTGGAACAGAAACTGATTGCTCTATTGACTGTCCCGCTCTATTGCACATTAGCTTTAATGATCTTTTTCCAGAGTGGGAATATTCTGTTGAAAAATTCTTTACTAACAAATCATCTTCATCTGATAAAAAATAATCATCATTGTTTTCAAAACTACTATTTTTTAGATAATTTTTTATATATTTTACTGGTATATTATTTGATAACAATTTGTTTTCAGTTCCGTATTCTTGTGTTATTGAATATGCATTATTAATATCCTCACTATCATTTAAACTATTGACTGATAATAAGTTTCCATCACTATTAAATATAAGAGTTTCACAATTACCCTTATTATCAATAATTGTTGTGGAATCACAGCCATATTCCATTGTGAAAAATTGTCCTATTGTATTGTTTTGACCATATTGACTTACTTTACGCATTCTATATGGTTTTTCGTTACAATATTCATATGTTAATTTGTTACTTGTAATATCGGTTAGACTTGAAATTAAATTAAATTCATTGTATTGAATGTAACTAGTTCCTACAATATTAGTTATTGCTGATACTTTTTCATTTGTATATATTATATCTACAACATTTGATGGACATGTGATAGTTATTTTTTCAGAACCATATAAAATACTTATATTTTCGTTATTTCTATCTTTGATATTAGATATTCTGCATTGGCTATCTAGTGTTATGGTTATTGTATTTCCCTCAATATCCTTTAATTCCGAGAAATAATATGTATCCCTTATCTTAACAAAGGTTTTAACATTTCCATCTTTATCTGTCATCACACAATTATTTTCATTTAGTACTGCTTTCAATCCTATTCCATCTTCATCTT
>CAVIRY010000198.1:0-8083 GCA_963645255.1 bacterium | reverse complement strand
ACAAGTTGATAAAGTATATTCATTTCCAACAGCTGGTTGAACATTAACATCTAACTTTGGTCCGTAGAATGCTGCTTCACCAATTTCTTCTGTATATTCAATTCCTAAATCATTTAAAACTTCTCTTAATTCATTTTCAGCTTTGTTCCACATTGCGTCATCTTGATGATATTTTTCTTTATCTTCTGGATCTCTTAATGATAGAACACAACGATAGTTTTTAATGTCAAAATCTTTATATACACTAAATATTAGGTCAACAACGTTTTTAAATTCATCTTTTATTTGTTCTGGTGTTACAAATAGATGGGCATCATTTTGACAGAAGTGTCTTCCTCTTTCAATTCCTTTTAGGGCACCTGATGCTTCATATCTAAAGTCATGAGCAACTTCGCCTATTCTAATTGGTAAATCTTTGTATGAATGTAATTTATTAGAATAAATCATCATATGATGTGGACAGTTCATTGGGCGTAAAACAAATTCTTCGTCATCAACTTTCATCATAGGAAACATATTTTCTTTATAATGTTCCCAGTGTCCTGATGTTTTGTATAATTCTACACTACCAACGCATGGAGTTAAAACATGTTGATAACCTAATTTTCTTTCTTTTGCTTTTATATAGTTTTCTAGTTCTTCCCATATGATATATCCATTGGGTAAAAACATTGGTAATCCTCTACCTACTAAATCATCTGTCATGAATATTTCTAATTCTTTACCTATTTTTCTATGGTCTCTATTTTTACAGTCTTCTAGATATTCTAGGTGTTTATTTAAGTCTTCTTCTGTTTCAAAACAAATGCCATAGATACGTTGAAGCATTTTATTTTTCGCATCACCTTTCCAGTAAGCTCCTGATACTTTTAATAATTTAAAATATTTTAATTCTTTTACAGTATCTAAATGTGGTCCACGGCAAAGGTCAGTAAAATCTCCTTGACTGTAGCAAGAAATAGTAACTTCATTTTCATCCATACGAGAAATCAAATCAATTTTATATGGATCATCTTTAAACATTTCTAAAGCTTCTTCTTTTGATAATTCATGACGTATTATTTTTTTTCCATCTTTAGCAATTTTTTTCATTTCTTTTTCGATAGCTGGCAACTCTTCTTCTGTTAATGTTTTGTCACCTAAGTCTATATCATAATAGAAACCTTCTTCGATTACTGGGCCTACCCAGAATAGTGCGTTTGGATATAAATGTTTAACAGCTTGTGCTAGTAAATGGGCACATGAGTGATTCATTACACTTAATTTTTCATTTTCTTTTATATTTATCATATTTACTTCTCCTTTTTTCATTGACTAAAAATAAAACTCCTATATCAAAATAGATATAGGAGTGAATTACACGGTACCATCCTTAGGTTTTACTTTATTTAAATAACGGCTTGGCCGGAATTATTTTTAATAATTCTACTCGAAAGGTAGTAACAAATTAAGATTTTATTCATTTACACCAACCATGAATTCTCTTTGAAAATTACTTAATTTATCGTGTCCTTTGTCAATGTAATTAAGTTATGTACTAATTATAGCACTTTTTTTATCTTTTGCAAGAAAATTTTTATCTACTATACCATTGGTATGGAACATCCATAAGACTATATAATCCATTAAATCCTTGAGTATATCTTAATTTAACATATTTATAGAATTTACCTAAGTCGGAGCAATTCGCATCATTTGGGTCAAATATGACACAATCTATTATCGCTATATGGAGATGTACTCCTGTTGAATTACCGGTTGTTCCCATTTGACCTAATGCGTCATTTATTGTTACTTCTTTTCCTACATATATGTTGGAAGCATAAGAAGAAAGGTGAACATACTGGGAGGTATAATTTACACCATCAATTACATGATGTACAGTTACAATTTTTGCTCCGGCATAGTCTGTATAAATTCCTGATATTGTTCCATTAGCGATAGGGAAAATAGTTTCATATACTCCTCTTCTACTTGTTATATCAAAAGCTACATGATTATAACTTGGTATTTGAGTAATAATTCCATTTTCTACCGGTAGATACCAGTTTACTTTGTTCTTTAACGCTAATGAATTGTTTATCATTTGGAGTTCTGCTTCTTCTATTTTGGTATTGTTCTTTGTATCATTAGTAGTTTCTTCATTAGAAACTGCAGTATATGTATTACCATCTGATAAAGCTTTTTTATAAGCTACTTCTACTGTCGCTATATCTTTGGTGTTAACATATTCATATGCAAGAGAAAATGTCTCATTATCTAAATCTATATTTTCAGCCAAAACTAAAAACATAGATATTCCGATTAATATCAGAGATACTCTAACAATTTTTTTTTGTTTTTCTAATGACTTCATACGCACATCCACTCCAAACAAAGCAGTGCCTATTATACTCGAAAATGACTCATTTGTCAAGAAAAAGTCAGATTCTATGGTTTTGTCTCTATATGTGTGAATATGTTTTTGAAGTACTTTATAATTGATTTTAGTTTCTTCTATTTTTACTTATTAATTCCAGAGTTACTGTTAGTTGTTTAATTCTTTCTATTATTCTCCTAGCTTTTACTTTATCTGCTCCTGATGAAGTTATTGCTAGAGACTGCTCTAATTCATCCATTGTTAAGTTTGAAGTAAAAAATGTAGGTAAGCTCTGTTCCATACGATATTGAAGTATTGGCCCTAGAACTTCATCTCTTGACCAGGCACTGCAATTTTCTGCTCCTATATCATCTAACAATAGTAATGGTGCTTTTTTTATATATTCAAACTTTTCACTATAGTTTGTTTGAAATGAAGATTTTAGATTTCTTAAGAATTCTGGATAATATATTAAAGCACTTTGTACTCCTTTTTTAGCCATTTCATTAAAAAGAGCTGCTATCATATATGTTTTCCCAGAGCCAAAAGAACCTGTTAAATATAGACCTTTTGCTTTTTCGTCATTTGCATAGTTATCGATAAACTCTTTAAAATATTTTATTATTGGTAATCTTGCTTTATCATCTTTATATAAGTTTTTTAAAGAAGCTTCTTTAATTTCCTTTGGCAAACAGAATAATTCTAATTTTTCTTTATAAGCATCATCATGATATTTTTTTTCTTGTTTTTTACAAGCTATGTATGAAAATCTAATTAGATTTTGATCTTTTTCAGGACTATATTTATATCCATGTACTTTATTAGGACATTCCTCTAGACCAGGACATTTTTTACAATTTTTATATTCTTCAAAGCTATCTTCTAAGCTAGATGTGTACTTTTTTAAAGTGTCTTCTTTTATTCCTAGCGAGTATACATAATCATAAAATTCTTTATCACTACAAGCATCTTGAAAAGAATGATCTAATTTCACTTCATCTAAATTTGATATAACGTTACTAATGTCTTTCATTTAAATCACCATAAATATATTGTATATGAATTTTTGTTTTTTGTCTATTATTCAAAAGAAAATTAGAAGTGTTATGAAAGTTTTCATCAAAAATTGTGGGATTCGTTATAATACCAAAACGAGGACACTACTTATATTATATATTAACTGATATTATAATATTTAGATTATAATCAATATTTTCTTTTCCAGTTAGATTTAAATTAAATAACTTATTTTTTATTTTCCCTTTAAAACAAAGCAAATCAGTTTGATTAACATTATTTGTCATTTGTCCTAAACTAGATTTCTTGTTTGAATAGCAAAATATGTTTGAGCAAGTGATATTACTCTCTTTCTTGAATCACCATTTTGAGCAATTAGATAACATGCATAACGTGTTAATTTAAAATCTTTTATTTGTACAACTGCATTATTAGATCTTTTTGACAACTTGCCAACGTTGGCAAATTATTCACGAACATTTATATTTGAATTTTTACATGATATCATTGATTTATTTATCACGCTTTCAAATCTTCTCCATTGTGTATATTCTAAAATTCGTTGTAGTTCTCTCGCCTCCCAATATTCATTGCCTTCTTCATCAATGTGCTTTGTATCTTCAAACATTTTCTCTGTATATTCTTTTATTTTGTTCATTTTCAATTATCCTTCTTATGAACTGCATGTTTCTATGCTGTACCCATCAATTTTAATTCTTATTTCTATGCTTCCATCCTTATCAGTTCTATAAATTTTACTATTTTTTAAAGTGTTCAGTACAGACTTTTTTGGATGTCCATACTTATTATTCTCCCCTACGCTAATTAAACTATATTTAGGATTAATGCTATTTATAAATTCCTCACTACTACTTGTATCAGAACCATGATGCCCTACTTTTAAAAAATCTATATTTTCAATATTATATTCATTTAAAATATCATTTTCCTTCTTAGTACTAGCATCTCCCATGAATAAAAATCGATAATTATTATAATTAAAATAAATAACAGACGAATTATCATTTTCATTGTCATATACATTTGTGTTTAAAAATAAAAATTTATTATTAAAGACACTTAATTCACTTATATTTTGATAGTAATTTATTTTCTTTTTACTTAAGACTTTAATAATATTTTTTTCTAAATAATTATAATTTCCAACATTAAAAATGACATTTTTTACAGAAAAATTATTTATCAAATTAAGGGCCTCACCTAAATGATCTTGATCACCGTGAGTTAAAATTAAATAATCTATTTTCCTTATACCAGAAGATTTAAGTACTGGTATCGTAGTGTTTTTAACAAGAGAATATTCTTTATTACTTTTAGACCAAGATGGTTTAGTATAAGTTGCTTTGCCTCCAGTATCTATTAATACAGTTTCTCTACCAGAATATATTAGAATAGAATCTCCTTGACCTATATCTATCATTTTTATTATTAAATCTTTTTGTATATATGGATAAATGTAATGAATTAGTAATAAAAAAAGTAAAGGAATTAATTTATAGTAATTTCTTTTTAATAATCCTTTGATAAAAATAATTATTAAGACATAATAAATAATATAAAAAGCAAAATTAATTCTAGGAAAAGTTATTATTAATAATTTGTTGTGACTAAAAAGTAATGATACTTCTTCTAATATTTTTATTAATACTTCATATATAGGTAAAATAACTGGCACAACAATAGTAATTAATGATAAGGGAAAAACAATGATGCTTACATATGGAATAAAGAACAAATTATAGAAAATACTTGAAATGTTTATTTGATAAAAACTATATAGACTAATTGGTATACTTACTAAAAATGATATAACAGAAGTCTTTAATAGTCCCAATAAATAATTACTACTTGTTAGATACTTAGCTGTTACAATTAGAGAGAAACTTATTACAAAGGAATACCAGAATCCTACATCAAATATGTAATTATAATTAATAAGTAAAGATAATGATAATATCACAATAAAAATATTTACAGGTTTTACATAAAAGTAATAAACTTTATTTAAAGTAAATAATATATAAAATAATACACCTCTTAAGATAGAAGGAGAAAAACCTACTAAAAGTAAATATATTATTAAAATTAAGGAGGTAATATAATAACGTTTTTCTTCTTTCACTTTAAATCTTTTTAATATTTTAGTAATAATTGATGATAGTAAAGTTATATGCATACCGGATATAGCGAATAAGTGACTTATCCCATTTTCTTGATAACTAGTTATTACTTTAGTACTTAGATTTGATTTATCACCTAATAAAAATGTTTTTAAATAAGCATTTTTTTCTGATAAATTAACGATTATATTTTTTAACATGTAATAAATATTTTTATTACTAGATATTTTTTTTATACTTGTTGAGGTTATTGTACAATGAATGTTTTTATGTTTTAAATACGAATTATAATTAAAAAGATATTTTGAGGTATTTTTCTTAGGTCTTGTTAATTCTCCAACTACTTCTATAATATCACCAAGATGATAGTTTTCTTGATAGTTTATTTTATCTTCTTCAGTTTCAAAATAATATGTTACTAATAATTTTTCTTTATTTTTAATTGTTAGACTTAGTTTATTACCTGAAATTGATGAAGATATTATTTTGGCTTTTATACTTTTAATGTTTTCATTATATATGCTTTCTCTTGGTATGCAAAGATTTATTATTGTGATAAATATAGTAATTAAAAGTAAAATGTAATATATATAATCATGTAGTAATAGAGTCCTTAATTTGAGCATATATACTATCTCCTATACCAGGTACTTGTTTGATATCTTCAATTGTTTTAAATGGACCATTGGTATTTCGATATTCTATTATTTGTTTAGCTTTTGATTGACCTATTCCTGATAAAGTTGATAATTCTTCTTCTGTTGCGGTATTTATTGATATTAAATTGTTACTATCAGATGATTGTTCTATACAGGCATCATTTTTTAAAGAATTTTCATCTTTTTGGACACATGATTCTTGAACTTGTTTTTCTATTTCTTTAGTCTTTTTAAAATCTTCTACTTCAGAATTACTATAGACTATGATTACCATTTCATCAGTTATTTTTTTACTTAAGTTTAAAACTGTTGTATTGGCATTTTCTGTTAGACCACCAGCCAATTCTATACAATCTATTATTCTAGATGTACTTTTTAAAGTATAAATACCGGGATTTACTACTTCTCCTTTAATATCAATTTTATATTCTTCACTTATCACCTCTTTAGTTTCCTCTTTTTTTAGTGAGACTTTTTCTTCTTTTATCTTTTTTTCTTTAGGTCTATTGCATATATATAATATTGATGTAGTAGTTATTAAGATTAAGACAAGACTCACTATGATTATTTGTTTACGATATCGATAATGAAACGTTATTTTTATCACCTCCTACTTTATTATTCGAAAAAAAAAGAAAAGTCTTAAGGAAATTTTAAAACTTTTCTAATCTTTTACTTTTACATACTGTTTTTCAGTCATTATAGGTGAATCTGTAGGAGAATTTGTAGAAATATTATTTAATTTATCTTCTAAAATACTTTTTAGTTTTTCTTCTACAGAAATTACATCTGATGATTGTATTTTACAGGCAGCACTTCTTGTATTGCCTCCTCCTGTAAACTCTTCCATTATTTCACCAACATCAATATATCCTTTACTTCTAGCACTTATAGATATTAATCCATCATTTACAAATCCAATCGCAAAAGAGGCATCAGTTTGATACTTTTGTGCTTTATCAGCGGCCTTTGCTAGGTCTTCTTTTCTATATTTTTTATTTGGATTTTCTCTATTTAAAGTAAAGCTTATTTGATAGTGTTGATAATGTGCAAATAAGGTACCATTGTAAACTAAGTTATTAACACGCTTATCGGCTTCGAATTCGGCTAAAAAAAGTTCATTAACATAGTCAGGATCCGCCCCATGAATTATTAATTTCTCGGCGACATCGTGTGTAACAGAACTCGTATTTTTTTTGTATCTATTAGTATCCAATTCTATCCCAGCTAATAAGTAATTAGCAACATTTGCATCATATCTTACCTTACAAGAGTTTAATAATTTAGAAACTAGTTCAGATGATGATGAAGCTTTTGAATTTATGTAACTAGCTGTTGCGGGAATAGTATGTTGATCAGGATTATGATGATCAATTATTACAACATTTTGAAATCTATCAAGAAATGGAGTTGCTGATACTTGATACTTTTTATTAGCATCTACTACTATTAATGTAGAATCTTTATCATCTCTTGTTAAATCTATAAAGTCATTTAATTTTATGATATGATATTGTCCCTTATTAATATCTATTATTCTTTTTACTCCAGGCTCTAAACTAACATCATCATCATCTACTATTATATATGATTCTTTTCCGAAGGACTGACACAACGTTAGCATCCCAATTGCTGATCCAATGGAGTCAAAGTCAGGTTCACTGTGTCCTGTTATAAATATTTTAGAGGACATCTTTATAATTCTAAGTAATTCTGGTTTGAGATCTCTACATACCTCAGGCATTTTTCATCTTCTCCTTGTTAGCTTTGTATTATATCACTACTGAGTAAACATGTCAAAAGTGTCTTTTAAAATTTATTTTGTTGGATCTTTTTTACTTTCCTCTCTTATTACTTATTAGTAGTCTCTCTTTCTACAGTTGCATTTATTATTCTTCCGTTAATTT
>CAVIRY010000197.1:0-5983 GCA_963645255.1 bacterium | reverse complement strand
CAGTTGGTAGAGCAACTGACTCTTAATCAGTGGGTCTAGGGTTCGAATCCCTAACAGCCCACCATATTATAAAATCAAGCGACTAAATAAGTCGTTTTTTTTGTCCAAAAACATATACTTAAAGGAAAGGAGAAATATATGTATCAGTTACAAGAACTACCTTATAATTATCAAGACTTTGAACCTTATATAGATACTCATACTTTAGGCCTACACTATAACAAACATCAAAAAACTTATCTAAATAACTTAAATAAGCTTTTACGAAAAAATAATTATAATTATAAATATCCTATTGAAGAATTAATATTTCATGTAAACGAATTCAATAAAAATGATCAAGAAGACATTTTATTTAATCTAGCTGGTGTCATTAATCATGACTTATACTGGAAAAGTATAAAACCTAAAAATCAACAAAAACCTACTGGTAATTTACAAAAACAAATTGAAAGACAATACACTTCATATGAAAACTTATTAAATCTACTAAAAGAAAGTGCTCTTAAAGTTAATGGCTCAGGCTACACATTCTTAGTAATTGGCAATAACAACACTTTAGACATAGTAAATACTAAAAATCAAGAAAGTCCCTTACTATCAGGCTACTTTCCTATTCTAGCAATTGATCTATGGGAACATGCCTACTACCTAAACTATGAAAATGAACGTGCTAGATACCTTGATAATTTAGAATTATTACTAGACTATACATACGCAAATAATATCTACAACAGTAAATAATAAATTTACTGTCTTTTTATGAAGAAACAAACTCTTTTAATATCTTTCTACTATCAACATCATAATCAAGCATCCTCTCTGGATGCCATTGAACACCTACCTGAAAAATATCCCTACAACCTTCAACTACCTCAATTAGTCCATCATTAGAATATCCAGAAACAACAAATTTATAACTATTTTTAACAGTCTGAAAATGATGAGAATTAACAACTAACTTATCTTTATCAAGTAATCTCATTAATTTACCAGGTTTCAAATCAACACTATGAACATATTTTTCATCACTATTATGACTAGAATCATTAATAGTAATTAATTCATCATTACTACCATATAAAGCCATCGACTGCATACCTTGACATATTCCAAGTAATTTTAAATTATTATTTATTGCATACTCTATCAAATAAAAATCTAATATTCCTACTTCATCACCGCCAGTAAGTAAAATACCATTAACATCTTTTAATAAATATTCTACCTCTTTAATATCATAACTATCTTTAATTAAAACAACTTCTCCTGCAAACCTTTCTATTCCTTTAATATAATACTCATTCGCCAAATCCGAATTTTCTTTTCTAATTAAAATGGCTATCTTCATATAAAATTAAAAAGAGAAGTTATCTCAACTTCCCTTTTACTCCTTTCATACCTTTAACTCCACCTGATGCTGCAAAACCCTGCAAAATATTAGTATCAAAAGAATGCGTCTTACTAATTCTCTTCTTATAATCTTTAATACCAATATTAATCATTTCATCTAATAAATCAGTAAAGTTAACGCCTTTAACATCCCATAAATAGAAAGCCAAACTACCAGGAATAGAATTTATTTCATTAATATAAACTTTATTAGCTTTTTCATCTATTAAGAAATCAATACGTGAATTCCCAGATGAACCCAATGCTTTAAATGCTTTAACAGCAACTTCTTCTATTTCTTTACGCATCTTATCAGTTAAATCAGCTGGTAATTTTCTATTTGTAGAAGCCATACCCTTAGAAGATTTAACTGGAGTTTTTCCAGATTTTAATTTACCATTCTTACCGCCACCAATATATTTATCAGCATAAGTTAAAAATTTATTACCAGATAATACCTCTTCAATTTCACTAACTTTTTGGTGTTCATAATTACCCATAACAGCAATATTAACTTCTTTTAAATGTTGAACAACTTCTTCAACAACAATTTTAGAATCATATTGAACAGCTTCATCAATACCATCAATTAACATCTCTTCATTTTCACAAACGCTAATACCAACTGAAGAACCAGTAGTAGCAGGTTTTACAATAACTGGATATTTAAGTTTTTCTATCTTTTTAATAACTGCATCTCTATCACGTTTATAATCAATATCATAAAACCAAGTATACTTAGTCATTGGTAAATCACAACTAGCCCAAACATCTTTCATAAATGCTTTATCTTGTCCAACAACTCCAGCATAAACATTAGGACCTACATAAGGAACACCAATAGTTTGTAAATATCCTTGTAATACACCATCCTCAACATTAGTACCATGAACTATTGGAAATGCAATATCAATTTCCTTAACAACAGTCTTAGGGAATTTCTTCTTTTGTAATATATAACTTCCATTTTTATAATACAAAACTACATTTTTAGCATACTTTTTAATTAAAGATAAATCTTGGTATACATCTATATCTTTTAACATATCACCAGTATACCATTCTCTATTTTTTGTAATATATATCGGTATAATTTCATACTTATCTTGATCCATTTTATTCATAGCTTGAATAGCTGTAATAATACTTACCTCATGTTCTACAGTTTCTCCACCAAAAATAACACCAACTTTTATTCTCATTTTAAACTCCTCCTACTCATTATATGTATCTGGCAAATCATTCTCAAATAATACATATATATCATCTTTGCCATTATATAAACCATTAATAAAAGCATATGCTTCTCTTACATCATTAAATACTATAATTTTATCTTTGTCAAATCCTTTAGTTATTAAACCCTCATATATAGGCTTAGTTTTATTTTCACCTATAAGAATAGCATAATCAACTTTTGCTATCTCAGCAATTTCTTCGCCAAACTCTTTATTATAGAAAGCTTCTTTCTCACCAAGTTCAACCATACCAGGTGTAACAATAACCTTAATACCATCCATCATACTAAGTACTGAACATGCATTTTTAGCACCTACTGGATTAGAATTATAAGCATCATCTATTTGATAAAAATTACCTAATTTTTTTATTTCCAAACGATGTTCAACAGGTCTAACTAATTTAACAGCACTAATAAGCTCATCCATTGAAATACCAAATTCACGTCCTAAAGCAACACTTGCTAAAATATTGTATACATTATGTTGCCCTAACAACTTAGTTTCAAAATGATATTTCTTGCAATCACCTTTAAACACTATATCAAAACTCGTACCCTTACCAGAACATTTAATATTTAAAGCTCTGACATCTACATCAGTATTTTTAATACCAATCCAAATAACTCTTACATTATTTTTTAATTTATAATTAACTTGTTTTAAATCATCACCATTTAATACAGCAATACCATCTTTAGGTAAAGACTCTATCAACTCAAACTTAGCTTTTATAATGTTTTCCTCACTACCAAACGACTCTAAATGAGCTGTACCTATTGTTGTAAGAATACCATACTTAGGTTTAACAAAATTACATAAACTCCTAATTTCGCCCATAACATAAGCACCCATTTCAGCTATAAAAATATCTGTAAACTTATCTAAATTATTATTAATAGTCATCATTAAACCATAATAAGTATTTAAATTTTTAGGTGTCGCTAAAGCATTATATTTAACATTTAAAATAGCATTTAAAATATTCTTTGAACTTGTCTTACCATAACTACCGGTAATACCAATAACTTTTAAATTATTCATACTTCTCAATTTATTAATTGCTTTTCTTTTATAATGATAATAAACCAGTTTTTCAACTGGATAATTAATAATATTTGCAATAAATACTACAAAGGTATTTAAATAAATCATAATACCCTCAATTAAAATACCCTTCCAAAATAACTCTTCACTATTAATATTATAATAAGCAAATACTAGAGGAATTAAATATAAAATAGATATTGTAACTAAAAGTCTTTTAATTCTCTTCGTCACAACTAAAGGCTTTTTATTTTGATCAGTATCAATTTTTATTTTCCATTTATATCCTAATACAAACATCAAAACATTTATTGCCATTAACATAACAAGTGAAAAATATTTAACATCAAACATAACAAATGCTTCAATTAATAATATCGCAACAATTATTAAATCTAAATCAACAAACTGAACTCTATTTTTAATTAACCAGTTTATATAACGATTATTCTCATTATAAAGATTCTGCTGTAGCATATGTAAAGATCTTTTTGTCTTATAAAACAGTAAAAAGGCAATTGCTAAAATCAATAAAATTTTTATAATCATACTATACTAATTCTCCTTAAAAAAACTATTTAATATATTAATAACTTGTCCTAAGTTTTCTAAATAAGCATAATGTGTACCAGGTAAAATTATCAATGCCGCATCAATCATTATTTTTTCTAATTCTCTTGCCTCACCAACAGGAGCTTCAGTATCATCCTCACCCCAAATAAGTAATGTTGGCTCTTCTATTTGTCTGGCATAAAAAGATAAATCTTCGTTTATAACATTAACTAATGTTTGTCTCATTATTGGACTAGCAGCTTTATAATCTCTAGAGCCAATATATTTTTTCATTTCTTCACCCAATTTATCCATACCTGGTAAAGTTTTTATTTTTTTTAAAATTCTTGTTGATAAAGGCAATTTTTTTTCTTCTCTTATGCAAGGACTACCAAATAACACTAATTTTTCTATCGGATTATTAGCTGAATAACGTATCGCAACCCGTCCTCCAAATGAATGTCCCATAACAATAGGTTTTCTAATATTAAGTTTTTTTACTAAATTTTCAACTAATAAACTATAGTCATCAATTGTCCAAGGAATACTAGGTTCATCGCTTTCACCAAAACCTGGAAAATCTATAATTGTAATCCTATGATTACTACATAAATTATCCCCTAATGGCCTCATCATTTGAATATTTTGTCCCCATCCATGTAGTAAAAGGATATCTTTTCCTTCACCATATTGTATGTAATTAACTTCTACATTATTTATATTTATTTTCATGCATAATCACCTATACATAAATTATAGCATAAATACCTATTTCCAACAAAAAAAATACAATAGCACCGTAAAATCATGTAAAAAAAGAATGATATTATCTATCACTCTTAACCATAACTTTTTCTTTTTCAATTCCAAAAGTAACCTTACCATGTACAATAGTATCTGAAAAAGCATTTTTACAAATCAAATTAAAACTATCTGCCCCATCCAATTCAAATCCTAAACCATTAAGTCCAAGTACTAATCCTGTATAGGTAACAGGATATACTTTACCAGTAATAATTTTGGAACCTTTTAACTCATCAATTGTAAATGTCTCTGAAGAATTATAATGCCCTGAAATTCCATCAATCATAACTCCTAAATAATTTTTTAAAGGTCTAGCATCTTCTTTTAGAAATCCATCTGATAAAGTATCTTCTTTATTAACAAATGGATAAAAACATAAATCAAGAGATATGTCTCTAACGTTTCCAGCTGTAAGTTGAATCACATCCGCAAAAGCCGTTATTGCTACCTTAGAAAAATCAACAACTTCTCTAAATAAATCAGCTTCACTAACTTCAGCATTTAAATCATAACCAAGCTCAGGTACATATAATAAATATTTATCCTTACATTCAGCTAATTTCTTATACATCTTAAGTTTTTCAATTGTATTAATATTATCATTTATACTCATATAATCATTCCTCTTCTCAAATTTTTATTATAAACTTCAATAATAAACTAATATTTCAACTAATAAAAGATTATGTTAATCAATTACTATTTATGAAAATAAAATGATAAACAGACCTCTTTTAAATAGGTTTCTAGATTATATCATAAAACAAATTTAAAGTCAAAAAAAAACGATGTCTCAAAACTTAAGAACATCGCAAAATAATTTATTTTCCTAAAATAACTGAATTAAAATTAGGTGAAGTAAAATCACTCATTGCTTTAACTCCAGTACTCTTTTTTAAAGAAGTAACAAAGTCGACAATAGTATTTAAATCACTTGCTGACTCATATCC
>CAVIRY010000196.1:0-4586 GCA_963645255.1 bacterium | reverse complement strand
TGGTATAATAATTTATATAAAGGTAGGGAGAATTTATGGAAAAAATTTATATTGAAAATAATAAACAAAATAATAAAAACTTTTTACAATCTAAGTCTATAGTTGGAACTTTTGCTTTAGCAATTATTGCAGTTATTGCTATTGTAATAGTAGGTTTGAATCAAACTTCTTATGCTATTCCTGAAGTGACTAATCCATTGCCAGATACTTTTACTACTGCTACTGTAGATGGTACTGAGACAATTAATACATATCCAACTTCCCATCCAGTTAATCCATTTAGAACTACGGCAGAGTATGGTAGTCTTCAATTGTTTTGTATGCAAGCCAATAAAGATTTTGCTGGTGGACAAAAATATACGAAGGATGCAAAAATAGATGATTATGGTTTGTTATATTTACTTGCTGAATTATCTAGTGATGAATTTGATGAAAAATTTGACGTATATGCCAATAATGAGGCATTAAGAAGTGCTGTTAAAACTTGGGTTTCACAGGTTTCTATTTGGATGTATTTAAATGATTCAAGGGTAACTCCTGATTCTGCTATTGGGGATTATGCTTTTGAGGATGGTATTCAAGAAAAGTTGCAACAAGCTAAAGGATTAACTCTAGGAAACAATGACCAAGTTATTTATAACGTTGCTGGTGTAAAAACTATTCCTACGGATGCTGATCCAACATTTTATGATACATATGTTAAAGAAATTGTAGAAGAGGCTATTGCCAATAGGAATACTCCAAATAAAATATTAAAGATTAACAGTAGTACTAATATTTCTTTAACATCTGATGATAAGTATTATCAAACTTCACAATTATCTGTTACTGCAACACCTTCAGCTAACTTTAATGGTTACTCAGTTGAATTAAAATCTGCTCCAGAAGGATCATTTATAGTAGATGAAAACGGTAATAAGATAAGTGATGATCAACTTTCTAATATGGCTAGTACTGATAAATTTTATGTAAGAGTTCCTGTTAATAAGGTAAATGAAAATAATAAAAAGATTGAAATTAGTGTAACTGGTTCATTTACAACACTTGAAGGTAACTATTATGTTGACACTGAGGGTATCTATCAAACAGTAGCGGCTGTTCAAACAGTTACAAATAATGTTCAAACAGGTGTTGAGATTCCTTTAAATTATACTCCTAATGTTCCTGATACTGGTTTATCTACTGCTCAAACTGTTTACTTTATTGGATTAATAGTTCTATTATCTGGTATTGGTATTATCTATGCAAATGTTAAACCATCAGAAAGTAAGTAAAAAGAGTTTTAGAAAGAGTCAGTTACTTATAATTGGCTCTTTCCTTGTATTTTTAGGAATAGTTGTTTTATCTTTTAATCATTTGAGAGCAATTAAAGATAGTGTTTTTTCAGATATGCAGATAGCTATTTCTGAGAGTATTCCGGATAAAACAGAAGAGACTGTTGTAGTTGATCAAGATGCTGAAATTATTATTAATGATAATACTCAGAGTACACAGGTACAAGAACAGTCTCAAGTTATTAATTATAGTAAATATTTGGGAGTTTTAGAAATACCAAAAATAGGATTAAAAAGAGGGTTTTATGGTACTGATTCTAAATATAATGATATTCAGTATAATGTTACATTAGTTAAAGGTTCTACAATGCCTGATGTTATTAATGGAAATTTAATTTTAATGGCTCATTCAGGTGATGCATATAATAGTTATTTTAATTATTTGTATCGATTAAATATAGGTAATAGTGCTTATGTTACTTATAAAGGTAATAGGTATCAATATAAATTAGTTAATGTTTATACTGTCCCTAAAGTTGGCTCTGTTACAATTGTTAGAAACTATGATAGGACAACGTTAACTTTAATTACTTGTACAAATAATGATTCTACAAGTCAGTCTGTTTATATTTTAGAGTTAATTTAGTTAGTGTGGAGGTGGTAGTCTTTGTTTTTATCTCTAATAGAAAAGATAGGATTAGTTTTTAAAAATACTTTTTCATCTTTCATGGGAATAGAAATATTTTTGATTATACTTCTGCTAAGTTTATTTTTAATATTAAATATTAAACGAAATAATAAAATTGTTCTATGGTCTTTTGTTGTTTGTTTTATTGTTTTTATGGCTGCAATTATAGTTATGAATTTTGATTATGCTATTTATTCAATTGATTATTTACTTAAGGCTATAATGAAATATATTTATTTTCCATCTACTGTAGTGTACTTTTTTATTGTTGTTTTATCATTAGTATTTATTTTAATATCTAATTTTAGTAAGATGCCATATTATAAAAGGGTTTTAGATATTAGCTTTTTTTCAATAATATACTTTTTATTCTTTAACTTTATTGCTGCTATTGGGCAGTACAAGTTGGATTTAGCTGACAAGGTTTCTTTATATAGTAATAATCTTGTTCTTTCAATTGTACAGATAAGTAATTTGGTTTTTGTTATTTGGATAATAGTTATTTTGTTTTATAAGCTATATAGTTATTTCAAAAATAAATATGATGAAAAAATAGAAGTTTTGAAATAAGAGGTATTTGTATCTCTTATTTTTGTTGGAGGTTTTAATTTGTTTAGTGTGAAGGATGTTAATTTGGAAAAAGAAATGGATATGGCTTTACATTTTGTTTCTAGAAGTGTAGATGAATCTGGTCATAATTTTAAACCTGTGTTATTTCACAGTTTTAAAGTTGGTACAATACTTTATGAACTTGGTTATTCTAAAGATATTATTATTTCAGGAATATTACATGATTTGTTAGAAGATACTGATATTACTTATGAAGATATTTGGGATTCGTTTGGTGAGAAAATTGCTAGATGTGTTTTGGCAGTAACTTTTGATTCTAAAATAAGTGATAAGTTAGAACAGTCCCGAAAGATGTTTTTAAATTGTATCAAGTTTGGTAAAGATGCTTTAATTGTTAAATGTGCTGATTTATTGGATAATATTAAATACGTTAATTTAGTTGTTGATGTTGATGTTAAAAATAATTTGTTTAAAAAATATGATATGTTTTTAGAAATGTCTAAACAATATATTGATAATGAAAAAATTTATTTTATGTTAGAAAATGAAGTTCAAAAACAAAAAGAAGTGTAGTGATTTAGTTCACTACACTGTTTAGTTTACTTAATTAGATGAGTTGCATAGTACTCTTCAAAACATAAGTTGTTATCATGAATGTATTTAGCTATTTCTTTACCTACATATCTATAATGCCAAGATTCATATTGATAGCCAGTTTCTAATACTTTGTCTTTTGGAAATCTTAAGATGAAACCAAATTTATATGCATTATCTTGCATCCAATTGTATTCTTTTGTTTTTTCAAAATTTGTAAAGTCTTCTTTACCATTATATACGTCTACAGCTAGACCAGTTTGATGTTCTGAGTATCCAGGTCTTGCTGAATAGGTATCGGCTGCTTCAACTCCATCAGTACTAACATATCTATTATATAAATTATATTGATATTGATAACTTCTATAACTTGACATAGCTAGAACTGTGTAATTTTCTTTTGAGGCAGCTTCTGATAATTCTTCAAATGCCTCTTTAGCGTAATCTACTAGTTGTAATGTTTTAGATGAGTATTTTTTATCAACTGTTTGAAGATTTTCTGGTACATAATCTTCTGTTAAATAATTATATTTGTTTACAAGAATAGTATTTGTATTTAGATCTTTTGTGGCTTTAGTATGTGTATAATAATCATAATTTAGACCGATGTTTACGTTTGTTATTACTTTTTCTATTGATAAATCTTTGTTTTTTTCACGATACTCTTTGTAGTCATTTTCATACTCATCTTTATAATAATCTAAATCTTTTTTTGCTTTTTCTAATTCAGTTAGTTCTTTTGTATTATTTGCTTTGTCTTTGTTTTCTATTTTGTTTGGCTCCTTTGAATCCGTGTTATTATTCTTACTTTTATTTATTCCATAAATTATACTAGTTATTATTAGTATTATTATGATAATGAATACTAAAAAGTTTTTTGTTTTTAACTTTTTCTTTCTTTTCATGTTACCACCTAATAATATAATATCATTAAAGTTATTATTTATGTATAATTTTGTAGTTCTTTACATGAGAAATTGTATGATGTAGACAGAAAATTTAGATAATGGTAGGGTGGTAGTTAAGGTAAAGTTGAAAGTAATAAAATAAAAATATCAATTATTGTACTGTAATTTGTTTTTAATAGTAAAATAATATGTTATATTGGAATTAGAAATTGAAGAGTTGAGGTTAGAATATGAATGAAAAAATTGATATTTTAAATGAACTAGGTGTGTTTACTGGTCTCGTCACTCCATAAATTCAGTATATGAAAATAAATAACTTTGAGTGAAAAATCTGATTTACCATACATAAATAACTTTTTTAAAAGAATGTTTTTTATATACTAAAAATTTTATTATACGGTATTCATGAAATTTGCATGTTGAAAATTATGAAAAATGCATAATGAAATATGTGAAATTTGCATGGCATGCTTGTAATAGAACATTAATTATGATACAATTATTATGAAATAAAGAGGTGATAATGTGGCACTTACAAGAAAAGGATATACA
>CAVIRY010000195.1:0-4608 GCA_963645255.1 bacterium | reverse complement strand
TGTCAACATATTTATCGCCAAACCTTTACTTTTTTTCTACAATTACATTGTATCAGTTAATTACTTGTTTTTCAAGTACGACTTTGACTTCAAATTTACAAAGAAAATAGAAAGATTCAAACATCTTCCTATTTTACATAAACTACTACTTTATGATGTAATTTATCATCCAGTAACTTAATATCCTTTTTAATATCTTTTCCATCAAGCATAATCTTATCATTACCAGTTCTTTCTATTAAAATATCATAAGTTGTATTTTTATACTTATAAATTACCTCATACTTCTTCCATTTACTAGGCATACTAGGAGAAATAACTAAAGTATCCCCATGTTTTTGAATACCTAAAATATCTCTTACACCAACATTATAAAACCAAGCAGCAGAACCTGTATACCAAGTCCATCCACCTTGTCCTAAAAAACTAGGTGCAGAATATATATCAGCCGCTATAACATAAGGCTCTACTTTATACTTTAAAACCATATCCTTATCTAAACTCTTATTAATTGGATTAATCATTTGATAATACTGATATGCCTCATCATAATGACCTTCCTTAATTAAAGCCATAATGTACCAAGCAACCGCATGAGTATATTGACCTCCATTTTCTCTAATACCCTTATGATAATTCATAATATAACCAGGATTATTTAAAGACTTATTAAAAGCCGGAGTCAATAATTTAACAATACCAGTTTCCTTATCAACTAAATCCTTAGAAACAGAATCTAAAACTTTAGATACCCTATCTTTAGGAATAACACCAGATATAATAGAAAAACTTTGTGAAATTAAATCTATCTTACATTCACTATTTTCATGACTACCAAGTTTATCACCATTATCAAAATAAGCTCTTAAATAATAATTACCATCCCAAGCATATTTATTTAAATTAGTCTTCAATAACTTATTAAACTCATAATACTCTAAAACATCCAAATTAATATTAAATTCTTTTATCATTTTAACAAACTTATCAATAATATTATATAAGAAGAAACTTAACCAAACACTTTCTCCCTTCCCTTTAATACCAACTCTATTCATACCATCATTCCAATCACCACCAAACATTAATGTCAAACCATGACTACCTAATGATGACATTGATAATTCTAAAGCCTTAAGACAATGTTTTAATAAAGTATCTTTTTTATCTGTATAACTAAAAACTATACCCTTCTCATTCTCATATTTACTAAGTGAATCTCCTAATACATAAGGAACTTTCTCATCTAAAATAGAAACATCATAAGTAACATTAACATAATCAATAGTTGCGTAAACTAACCATAGAAAATCATCTCTATAACGACTTCTAAGTCCAAAATTATTAACATCATGCCACCAATGTAAAACATCCCCAGAACTAAATTGATGAGCTGCATTGATTAATATTTGTCTTCTTGTATACTCTGGATTTACTAATACTATGTTCATAGCATCCTGTAACTGATCTCTATATCCAAAAGCCCCAGATACTTGATAAAATCCCGCTTTAGCGATAATTCTAGAAACTAAAGCTTGATATAAGTACCAAGAATTAATCATAAAATCAAAACTCTTATCTGGACTTTTAACAGAAACAACTCCTAAAACATTATTCCAATGTTTCTTAACTTTATCAAGTTCCTTCTCTACATTAGAAATATCACGATATTTATTAATTAATCCCAAATAGTCTTTATCACTATTTAAAGCACCAAGTATAAATGAAATACATTTACAATCACCAGGTTCTAAACTAACATTAATATCAATACTCTTAACTAAAATCTTATCTACAACAGAAGATACTATTTCCTCACTAGAAGACATATAAACACAACAATCACTATAATTAATACTATAAGCATTACGTAGTCTTACACAATTATTAGAAGAAATAAATTCTGATAAAATATGTCTAGCAGTCTTTTCTTCAAAATTACCAAGTACTGGATTAATAAAATAACTAACAACAAAATCTAATTTTTTATCAGTCTTATTCTTTAATTTTAATAAATATAATTTAGCTGTATCATCAACCGGAACAAATTCCACTATCTCTTTTTCCAATTCTAAAGATTCACTCTTTAAAATACTATATCCAAGTCCATGAATACATAAGTCAGGATGAAATCTTTTTCCATCAAACTTAAACCCTTCTGAAACATCAGAAACAACCGTATCATTAGTCCAAGAAGTAATCTTAAACTCTGAAGAATTACCAAAATAAGTATATCCTGCTCCAGTATTAGTAATAATAGTACCAAACTTTTCATTCGCAATAACATTACTCCAAGGAGCTGGTGTTTTATTATTATAAATAATATATTCTCTACCATTTTTAGTAAAACCTGAATACCCATTATCAAAAACTAATTTCTCTTTATTTATAATAGGTACATTTTCTTCATATTCATCTTTATAATAATTACCAATTTTATTATTTTTCTGTAACTCTTCAACAGCTTCATTTAAAGTAATATGATTCTTTATATCAAATCTAAGTCTAGGAACAACTTTAAATAAATTTATTTCTTCTCTTGATAAACTATGTCCATCTATAACTTTTATAATTCCAGGTGTATGATAAAAACTATTAACAGAATACATTCTATACTTTTCATTTTCTATTTCTTTATTAATTACTTCACTATATTGTTCATTTTCATAATTAACAATCACAACATCTACAAATATAGAATTATTTTTATAATATTCAAAAGCTTTTAAAATACCAAGTACAAAAGATAAATCACTTATATCTTCTATATTAACTAATATTATTGGTCTATCTCCTGATATTCCAAATTTCCATAGTCCTTTTTGTGATAAATTATTTTTTCTTAATATATCCATTCTCTCTTCTGTAACAGTTATTTTAGTAGTCTGATATAAGTAATTAAGCATAATATTAAATATTTTTAAGTCATTACCTTTTATATTCATATTTTTAGTATTAATAGCGTTAGTTAAAGCTGATACTTTAAATACTTTATCAAAGTCATATTTAGTTACATATGAATTAACTATATCATTAATTTGTTCTCTACTTCTACCAAATCCAAGTACTATATAAACACTTTTACTACTACCTGCTTCTATTGTAATTTTATTTCTAATACTACAAACTGGATCTAAGTTATCTCCTACATAATTACTAAGTTTATTATTTAAAGACTTAGGATTAGTAGGATCATATCCTATTCCTATAAAGTTACTTCTTTCTGTTTCATAACTATATTTATCAACAGCTTCATCTATAACTAATCTATGTACCATATAACTATTAATATTAGAGTCTTTTCTACTCTTTCTAATCATAAGTAATGAATTAGTATTATTATCATATTCACTAGATATAAACATATTATTAAATACTTTATGTGAAACATCATCCATATTTTCAGATAATATAACTTCTGTATAAGTTGTAAGTTCTAATGTTTTTACACTACTTCCATTATTTTTAAATGTAACTTTTCTAATTTCTGCATTATTATTAGTCGCTACTACTACTTCAGTACTTGTAGTTATAACTCCATCAGTTCTTATATATTTTATTTTATCTGATGCAAAAACCAATTCATAATTATCTGGTCTTTTATTAATTGGAGCATATGTATTAGACCAAGTATAATTAGTATCTAAATCTTTTATATACATAAATAAACCATATTCTTGTTCTGTAACTTTTCTATATCTATTTAGTTGTAATGTTCTATATCTAGAAAAACCATTACCTCTATCATTTAGTAGTAAACAGTATTTTTTATTTGATAAAACTGATACTTCTGGCATATATGAAATATAGTTAAATGTTCTAATATCATTTAATACTTTTTCTTTATTATAATTATATTTTTTATAACTATCCATTTTCATATCTATATCACTTCTAAGTTGTACTTTTTCTTTTAATAGTATTTCAAATGTTCTAATTGAAAGATTACTATGAAAATAATTTTTTATAACATCATTCTTTAAATAATTAACAAGTCCTACTAAAATCATTCCTTGATGATGTGCAAAGTATGCTTCTACTATTTTTTTATTATCATAGTCATATGACTCATATAAGCCGTATTTACCATACATATCTAGTTTAATAAATGATTCTATATTTGAAATAACTGAGTCTGGAAATAATTCCATAGTCATAATTGATGCATAAGGAGATATAACTACTCTATTTTCTTTATCTTCTTTTGCTTTTAAGTATGGTGTTGAAAATGCCCTATATTTATAGTTTAATGAATCATCTAATTCACTATAAGCTGTTTCACTAATTCCCCAAGGTAATTTTCTAGATACTTTTTCTATATATTCTTTTTGACAAAAATATGCAAAGTAATATGATTCATCTAACAATGTATTAGGATAATTTTTCATAAATAATAATGGCATATAGTATTCAAATGAAGTACCAGACCAAGAAATAAGTCCTTTATGTCCTTTATATGTTGTTAGTGACTTATCTAATGAAAACCAATGTTTAGCTGGAACATCACCTTTACAAATAGCTAAATAACTAGTTAATCTAGACTCACTAGCGAATTTATTATAATTGTAAATTGATAGTTTTCCTTCGTTATCATCATAACCTATACTA
>CAVIRY010000194.1:0-2812 GCA_963645255.1 bacterium | reverse complement strand
CTCTTTGTATTAGCAGCTCATTCTGGGACTGGTTATAATGCTTATTTTAAAGACTTAAACAAGTTAAATATAAATGATACAATTAATTTAACATACAAAAATAATAATTATACTTATCAAGTAATAAACATCTTTGAACAAGAAAAAACAGGCTACATAAATATAAATGAACAAGAATACGACCAATTATTTTTAACAACTTGTAGTTACAACGAAAATAAACAATTAATAATCGAATGCAAAAAAATAAATAGTGATTAAAACTATTTATTTTTAGTTAATACTTCTAAAGCTTTTTGTAACTGTAAATCATTTTCATCACTTGCTGTTGTATACTCATTACTCTGTTCTACTTCTATATCTGGAACTACACCAGTATCATTAATCCAATTTCCTTTAGAAGTTAACCATTTTTCAGTAGTATATTTCAAACTAGAACCTGTGGATAACTCAACTGATTTCTGTACTGTACCCTTTCCATAAGAAGTAGTACCTATAATAGTTGCTTTCTTATAGTTTTCTTGAAAACATGAAGCTAATATTTCTGAAGCTGAAGCTGAAGAACCATTTATCAAAACAACAACCTCATAATTACGAGTTTCTTTAGTAGAAGAATAAACCTTTTTCTTTTCATCTTTAGTCTCTATTTGATATAATACAGTCTTTTTATTAAAAAACATCGATAAAATATCTTCAACTTGATTTAAATGTCCCCCAGGATTATCTCTTACATCAATAATCAAAGAATCTATTTTTTGTTTTTCTAAAGATTTTAAATTACTTTTAAATTGACTATAAGTATTAGAAGCAAATGTTTCTATATATATATAACCAATAGCTTTATTATTCCCCTCAATTATCTTACTATTTACAGAAGGAATTTCAACAGTTCCTCTAGTTATAGTTATTTCTATTTCTTTACCATCCCTCAAAAACACAAAATTAGAAGAAACATTACTGCTACCTTTAATATAATTAGAAATATCTGCTAAAGACATGTATCTAACATCTGTTCCATCAATTGAAACAAATATATCACCAATTTCAACGCCAGCTTTTAAAGCTGGAGAATCATCAAACAAGTCAACTACAACATTACCTTTTTCTTCATCATGAGAAACAGTAGTACCAATACCAACATAACTACCATCAATTCTTTGATTAAAATTTTCAGTAGTATCATCATCCATATAATAAGAATAAGGATCATCTAAAGCACCAACCATACCATCAATCGCAGCATTTAATAATTCTTTTTCTGAAACTTCATCATAATAATTATCTCTAATCTTCTGATATGTACTTAAAAGTTCATTCTCATACGAAGACTTTTCTGTAGTAAAAGCCTTACTATAAGTCAAAATACATCCTACAACTATGCCAAACAATATAGAAATAATAACAAGCATAATAACTTCTGGTATACTAAAAGAACTATAATCATCAGGCCATAATTTATTTTTTATTTTTCTCAATGAATTATTTAAACGTTTTCTTTTCTTTTTTAACTTATCAAACTTAATTTTTTTCATTATACCACCCTAAAATATATAATAACACAATAATTTCAAAAATAATATCAAATCACATCAAAAGAAAAAGACTAAACAGTCTTTTTACAGTTAAGATTCCAAATAATCAATAATTTCATCCATACCTTCAATATAAGTATCTATCTTATTATTAGAAAATTTAATAAGAGTTGGACCAGAGATAGACAATTCACTTGCCTTAGTAGCTTCTTTATTAGAAGCATCAGAAACAAATCCTTTATTTAACCCATCACCCATATTAACAGTATAAAGACTAACTTCTTTAGAACTCGAACGATATGTACTTACAGCACTAGTTAAACTACTTAAATCATCATCTGTAGTATCATAGTAAACTACTAAGTATTGACTATCTTTAATAGAAAAACTACTACCAAGTAAAATCACTTCATGCTGAATTTCTACTTCACTAGTATCAGAAGATGTATCAGTAGTACTAGTATCAGTATCTTTATTAAGTATTGCAACAGTCAAAAAATAAAAACAAGCAAATACTATTAGCACAACAGAAGTAGTAATAACTATCTTTTTTATTTCAGGAGAATTAAAAGTACTTCCTTCAAATTTAATTTTATTTTTGTCTTTTTTCTTCATATAAATCACCATAAATATTATATCACGTAAAAAAAAAGAGGTAAACTCTTTTATTTCATAGTAGGTAAATAACTAATAGACTGAGCCACTTCAACTAATTCATCTTGGTTTAAAACATCACTAACTATGTAATATTCAATTCCATTACTTGTCCAAGTTAGAGAATTATTCGTCATAACACCTAAAGTATCCATCAATTGATAAGGTTCGCCATAAGTAGGTATGATTGTAAACTCATCTTCAATAACAGCAGTCTCTTCAACAAGAAGGAATGGTTTATCCCCATCAAAAGTCATAATTATTCTATCACCAATATCTTTTTTTATTTTTTCCTCACTAACAAGTTTAGTATTAGTTGGAACAACCAACGGATAAATAGTATCTTCTAATTCAGAAGTCTTTTTTGTAGTTCCTTCATCAATAGAATAAGTACCCATAACTTCATTCAAATCAAAATAATTTTTTTTGAATGTCGGTGAATAATCAATATTTTTAAAAGTCATACTCAGACAAACAACATGATTATTATCATAAACCTTTACTTTTTTTATATCTCTTTTTTTATTCAATTCAATAACTTGTTCAACAAGTTTACTATTATTAGGATAATTAACAGTTGCAACTATTTTATAACCAGATTTTTCTTCTTCAAATTTAATATCTTT
>CAVIRY010000193.1:535-2444 GCA_963645255.1 bacterium | reverse complement strand
AATTAAGTAAGTAATCCCGGTTAATTCCGTTATGAATATTGAGCTATCAATAAATATTTATTTGGTAGAAATTAAGGTGGTACCATGAAATGAAATTTCGTCCTTTGCGTTGGATGAAATTTTTTAATTTTAGGAAGGAAGCGATATATATGTTAGATAAAAAATATAATCATATTGAGGTAGAGAAAAATAAATATGAGAATTGGAAATGTAAAGGGTATTTTAAATCAGATTCAAAAAGTTCTAAAGAGCCATTTTGTATAGTAATACCTCCTCCAAATGTAACTGGTAAATTACACATTGGGCATGCTTGGGATGTTACATTACAAGATATAATTATTCGTTATAAAAGAATGAGAGGATATGATTGTTTATGGTTACCAGGTATGGATCATGCTGGTATTGCGACACAGTCTAAAATAGATAAACGTCTAAAAGAACAAGGAATTATGCCAAGAAGTATGAGTAGAGAAGCTTGGTTAGAACAAGCCTGGGCCTGGAAGGATGAATATGCTAATACTATTCATGAACAATGGGCTAAATTAGGAATATCTGTTGATTATTCAAAAGAAAGATTTACACTTGATAAAGGACTAAGTCACGCTGTTAATGAGGTTTTTATAAGACTATATAATAAAGGTTTAATTTACCGTGGTGAAAGAATTATTAACTGGGATCCAGAACAAATGACAGCTCTTTCTGCTGAAGAAGTTGTTTATAAGGAAGATAAAGGTGCCTTCTATCATATAAAATATTTTATAGAAGGTACAGAAGATTATTTAGATGTTGCGACAACAAGACCAGAAACACTTTTTGGTGATACTGCTGTTGCGGTTAATCCTAAAGATAAAAGATATAAACATTTAATTGGTAAATATGCTGTTTTACCTGTTGTTAATAAGCTTATTCCAATAATAGCTGATGAACATGCTGATCCTGAGTTTGGAACAGGTGTAGTTAAAATAACTCCTGCTCATGATCCTAACGATTTTGAAGTAGGAAATAGACATAATTTAGAAAGAGTAGTAGTAATGAATAAAGATGCTACTATGAATGAAAATGCTGGAAAGTATCAAGGATTAACTAGAGAAGAATGCCGTGAACAATTAGTAAAAGATTTAGAAAAAGAAGGTTTATTAATAAAAGTAGAGCCAATGGTACATTCTGTTGGTCATAGTGAAAGAAGCAATGCTGTAGTTGAACCTTATTTATCAAAACAATGGTTTGTAAAAATGAGACCTTTAGCTGATAGAGTACTTGAAAATCAAAAGGATAAAGAAAATAAAGTTAACTTTGTACCATCTAGATATGAAAAAGTTATGAATCATTGGATGGAAATAACATATGATTGGTGTATATCACGTCAATTATGGTGGGGACATAGAATACCAGCTTGGTATAAAGATGACGAAATAAAGGTACAAGTTGAAAGTCCAGGAAAAGACTGGGTACAAGATCCAGATGTTTTAGATACTTGGTTCTCAAGTGCATTATGGCCATTTTCAACTCTTGGTTGGCCAGATAGTAAAGAGTTACTAGATAGATATTTTCCAAATAATGTTTTAGTAACAGGATATGATATTATACCATTCTGGGTAAATAGAATGACTTTCCAAGCTTTAGAATTTATGAATAAAAGACCATTTAAAGATTGTTTAATTCATGGATTGATTAGAGATAAAGAAGGACGAAAAATGTCTAAATCATTAGGTAACGGTGTAGATCCAATGGATGTTATAGACGAGTATGGATGTGATGCACTTCGTTTCTTTTTAACGACAAACTCAGCTCCTGGAATGGACTTAAGATATGATGAAGAAAAAGTAAAATCTACTTGGAATTTTATAAATAAATTATGGAATGCATCACGTTTTGTTTTACTAAATATAGAAGACTTAAAAGAAAAAGT
>CAVIRY010000193.1:0-490 GCA_963645255.1 bacterium | reverse complement strand
AAAAATGTAATTAAAAATATGGATAAATATGAATTCCATAACGTTGGAAATGAACTTTATAGTTTTATTTGGGAAGATTTCTGTGACTGGTATATTGAATTAACTAAGTCAAATATGACTGAGACAACTAAAACAGTTCTTTTAGATACTTTAACAGATATTTTAAAATTACTTCATCCTTTTATGCCATATGTAACAGAAGAAATATATCAAAAATTGCCAATAAAAGAAAAAGAATCAATAATGATTTCTTCTTATCCTGAAGTAAATAAAAAAGACATTTATAAAGAAGAAACAGAAGAGTTAGAAAGTATTTTAGAAGATATTGTCGCAATAAGAAACTTAAAAGCTTCAAATAAAATAACAAAAGAAGCACTAGTTAATTTTGAATGTAAAAAAGAAGAATTTATAAAAATATTTGCTTCTCAACTAAAAATAACAGATAAAAATTTAACTAGCGATGATCCTGACAATATGGTAAGTTGTAACT
>CAVIRY010000192.1:0-2227 GCA_963645255.1 bacterium | reverse complement strand
ATATCAAGTCCTTTTTTTAGCTCAATAATAGCTTAAACGCACTTTCCTTATATATGAAAAAACTATTATATTTCTATAATAGTTCCAAATAATTATGTGAACAAGATCTAATTAATCTATTCATAATAGCAAGACCTAGGCCAGTAGGTTCAACTCCTTCTATTATAACTAGATCGATTTTGTAATCGTCTACTTTACGTAAAAGTGTAAAGATATTCTTTGATATTTCTTCTAGAGTTTCTCCTAAAGGTAAGGTATTTTTAAAATACTTGGTATTTGATGTTTTACATAGTATTAGACAGTTTTCTTTACTTTCTATTTCTTTTACTTTATCTATAAATTTATTATTATCTTTACTATATATTAATAAGCACTTTGACTCTGGTGCATAATGTTTATATTTCATTCCTGGGGAAAGTACTTTTTCATTTTCTTTTATTTCTCCTAAAACATGAGAATCTACTATTACTTTCGCAACAGTTTCTAAATCTTCTTTAGTAATTTTTCCCGGCCTTAAAATATGTATAGTATTGTCTATTACCCTTATTACAGTCGATTCTACTCCTATATCGGTTTGACCTGCGTCAATAATATAGTCTACTCTGTCACTAAGTTCATTAAAGATATCTTCTATATTAGTTCCAGAAGGTCTTCCTGATATGTTTGCTGAAGGTGCCGCAATTGGAGTATTGGATAATTCTATTAAGTCATGAGCTATTTCATTACTAGGCATTCTTATTCCTACTGTATCTAGACTACCAGTTACAATATTTGGTACTATATCTTTTCTTTTTAAAATTATGGTTAAAGGACCTGGAAAAAACTTTTTCATTAATTTATATTCAATATCATTAATATCTTTAGCTATTCTTTCTACCATGTCGATACTTGAAACATGTAAAATTAAAGGATTATCTTGTTTTCTACCTTTCGCAATAAATATATTTTTAACAGCAGGCGCATCTAGTCCATTTGCGCCTATTCCATAAACTGTTTCAGTTGGGAATAAAACTAATTTACCTTTTTTTATATATTCTGCTGCTTCTTTAATACTTTCTTTTTGATAATTACTTTTACAATCTAGATACTTAGCCATATACGTATCACCTCGGCTTATAATTATACTACTATTTTTAATATTTTCCTAGATTAATTTATATTATTAAGCTATAATTGTTATGGTGATAGAATGATAAATACATGGCAATTTTGGGTAATTATATATTTAATAGCAGGAGTTTTATTTGCTCAAAAGTTTAAGTCCGCTAATCGTAATATGAAAAATGCTGGTTCTTTGACTATTTTATTAGAATTATTTACAGGTATTTTTTCATTACTGATGATTCCTGTTTTTGATATAAAATTTGATATTAATACTAATGTATTGTTGACGCTTTTGATAGTTGTATTTATATATGCAGTTACTGATAGATTAAACATTGAAGCTAGATATGGATTAGATCCTTCTACATTCAGTATGTTAAAACAACTATCTACTGTTTTTATGATTATATTTGGATTTATGTTTTTAAAAGAAAAATTTGTATTTGGTAAATTACTTGGTACAATATTTATCATCGGTGCGAATATAATACTGGCTTATGATAAAGGTAAATTTGCTATAAATAAATATTTTATTATGTCATTTGTATCAAACTTTTTATTTGCTGTTGCGATGTTAATTAATGTTGATTTGTCTGATCATTTTAATTTAGCTTTTTATACTTATATTACGGTTACTATTCCTTCTATTTTAATATTTATTTTTGGTAGACATAAGATAGCTGATATAAAAGAGGAATTTAAATTATGTAAAAGAAATGACTTTTTAATAGCGGCTTTTTCTTGGGCTTTAATGTTAAATGCATCTATTAGAGCTTATCAACTTGGTAGTGTTACTGTTGTTGCTTCTCTATTTGCTTTGACTGCTATTCTTAATGCTTTAGTTGAATTTATATTTAGTCATAACAAAAATAAGTTTATACAAAAAGTAATTGCAGCGACATTAATAATAATTGGAGTGATTCTTGTCAATGGATGAGAATCTTTTTTATGGCAGTAGAAAAGCAAAGACTTTAGGTTGACTTTGCTTGTTTTTTGCTTTTTTAACTTTTTTTATTTATTTACTACTTTTTTCTATACTGTTTCTAGAAATATTCAAGATAATTCCAATACTTGTCATACTTACTAATAAAGATGAGCCACCATAACTTAAAAATGGTAAGGT
>CAVIRY010000191.1:0-2900 GCA_963645255.1 bacterium | reverse complement strand
TAGAAATATAAATTTCTTTTCTTTTATCAGGTAACATTTCAATTGTCTTTTTAACTTTTTCTATCATTTCATCTGTAAGATAAAGATATGGAATATCTGGTTCTGGAAAGTAACGATAATCGTTTCCAGTTTCTTTTACACGCATTAATACGGTATCACCAAGTTTATCATCATAACGTCTAGTTTGTTCTTGGAATGTCTCATTAGCGTCTAGTAATTTACTTTGACGAATTATTTCTTTTTCGATACTTAGACCAACGTTAGAAATTGAGCCAATGTTTTTAATTTCACATTTTGTACCAAAGGGATCTTTTTCATTTTTTCTTATTGAGACATTGGCGTCACATCTCATAGAACCTTCTTCCATTTTACAGTCACTTATACCTGTATAGAATAATAGTTCTTTTAACTTTTCTAAGTATAATTTGGCCTCTTTAGAATTACTGATACATGGTTTAGTAACTATTTCAATTAAAGGAACACCGGCTCTATTAAAGTCTAGTAATGTTTTGTCGCCACGATGGGTACTTTTGCAAGTATCTTCTTCTATATGCATTTCTTCTATTTCAATTTTCTTTTTTGTACCATCAACTTCTATTTCAACATAGCCGTCATAGCCAATGGGTGTTCTAGACTGAGTTATTTGGAAGTTTTTTGGATTATCTGGATAAAAATAGTTTTTGCGATCGAAGTGCATTACTTTTCTTATTTTACAATTTAGTACTGTTGCGGCTTTAATAGCTAAATTGACAACTTCTTCATTTACGGTTGGTAATGTCCCTGGATAACCTAAGTCGATTACATTAGTTAACGAATTAGCCATTTGTCCATATCCGTTTAGGGAGTTTGAAAAGATTTTTGTATTTGTTTTTAGTTCTACATGAACTTCGATACCAATGGTTGGAATATAATTAGTCATTCTTTTCACTCTCCTTATTATTAGGATTTAAATCTAGATTAAGTTCTTTTTCAACAAAACTAGCTAATTGATATATTTTTGCTTCACTAAATGGACTTCCTATTATTTGCATACCAATTGGTAATTTATCTTTATTAAATCCTATTGGCAAACTTAGTCCTGGAAGACCGGCCATGTTTACTGGTATGGTCAGAACATCATCCATAAATGATTTTATAGCGTCATCTAGTCCTTTGTCTAATTCATAAGCTACAGTTGTATTGTTTGGTCCTATTACTAGGTCATAGTTTTTAAATGTTTCTAGGAAGCTCTTACGCATATCGTCTCTTATTTCTAGAGCTTTATTGTAGTAAGTTTTAGCATTTTTACCAGATAATAAGTAACTACCTATCATAATACGTCTTTTTACTTCGGCACCAAAACCTATCTTTCTTGTTTTTAAGTATAGATCTTCTATATCTTTAGGATTTTCATAACTATAGCCATATCTTATGCCATCAAATCTAGCTAAATTTGATCTAGCTTCGCCCATGGCAATAATTTGATATAATGGGACTGCTTTATCTATATAGTTGATATCAACGTAATCTATAGTACAATTATTTTTCTTTAGTAATTCTATTACACTATTTAATTTATCTTTTATTTCTTGGTCTATGGCATCATTAACATAAAAGTTAGGTATTGCTATTTTTAGGCCAGAAATATCTTTTCCTATTAATCTAGTAAAGTCTTCATCTGTTTCTACTGATGTTAAGTCTTTTTCACTTTTTCCACAGATAGTGTTTAAAAGCACAGCGTTTTCATAGACATTTTTAGTCATTGGTCCGATTTGATCAAGACTTGATCCAAAGGCAATTAGTCCATAACGCGATACACGTCCATAAGTTGGTTTTAGGCCGACTATTCCACAGAAAGATGCAGGCTGTCTAATTGAGCCACCTGTGTCTGAACCTAAAGCGAATGGTATCATTCTTTTACTTACAGCGGCTGCATTTCCACCAGACGAACCTCCTGGGACTCTATCTTCATTCCATGGATTTTTTACTGATCCAAAGTATGATGTTCTATTTGATGAGCCCATGGCAAATTCGTCCATGTTTGTTTTACCAATGATAATCATATTGGCTTTTTTAACTTTTTCAATAACATCAGCATCATAGATAGGATCAAAGTTTTCTAACATTTTAGAAGCTGCTGTTGTACGTAGTCCTTTAGTTAAAATGTTATCTTTTATAGCAATTGGAATACCAAATGTTAAGGAATCCACTTCTTTTTTCTCTAACTCTTCGGCTTGTTTTAAAGCTTCTTCTTTATTTAATGTAATAAAGCAATTTAAATCTTTATCTTTTTCTATTCTTTCGAATGACTCTAATACTAAATCTTTTGGTGTTATTTTCTTTTCTTTTAATAATTTATTAATTTCTACTAATGATAAATCTAAATAATTATGCACTCATACCACCCTTTTCACCTATTACTGCTGGAACTGAAATGTAGTTTCCATTGTGTCTTGGAGCATTTTTTAATACTTCTTTTGGATTTAACATTTCTCCTGCTTCGTCAGCGCGTAATGAACATTTATTTTCTGTTGGACATATTAACATGTCTTCGTCATATACTTTTACGTCATTAATTTTTTCTATTTCATTTAATAGTTGTTTTAATTTTACTTGATACATTGCTAATTCTTCATCATCAATTTCAATTCTGGCTAGTTTAGCAACATGCATAACCTCTTCTTTAGTTAATTTATCTTCCATAAGGGTGCCTCCTTTAACTTTTTTATTATATCATGGATATGTTGATATGTAAATTTATCATTTTCTTTATTCAGGATAAAATAATGAATAAAAATAAAAATACTTAGTTTGGTCAGTATTTATAGGACTTTACTAAGTTTTTTTTGTATGAAAACCGTTTATATGATACTCTTATTATGGTGATTATTATGGCAGTACCATTTAAAGATAGATTAAAT
>CAVIRY010000190.1:0-3158 GCA_963645255.1 bacterium | reverse complement strand
TACTTTTATCTTTAAATGTAAAACCATACTCTAAAAAAGTTTCTAAATTTTCAGCTAATATTTCATTAGGAACAACTAATACTAAAGAACATCTATTAAAAACATTCTTTATTGATAAACCGTATTTTGAAAGACTATAAATATTTTTTTCAAAGTTTTTAAAAGACCCAACTATATAAACTTCGTCCTTATAATTATCAGCTTCATATCCAACAATTCTAAATTTATTATATCTTTTACTCAAAATAGTACCATTTTCTCTTTTTATTAATACTCCCGGTATTTTTAATAATTCTTCTATCTTAAGTTTATTACTAATAGCTAATCTAACACATTTACTTATAGTTTCCTTATCACTTGCTAAAACCAAAGACATTAATATATATTCATTTAATATTTTAGGAAATTTATATTTAGAAAGAGTATCTAATACTTCTCTAATTCTACTAAATGTTCCATTCCCTAACACTTTACTTCTAAAAGTTTCTGAAAAAGAATCAAAGTCATAATCATATTTCTTAAATATAACTCTAACTTTATCAATATCTAAATCACCATACTTAGTAATAGAAGATTCATCTTCCGTTTTCTTATAATTAAATAAACTCTTATTATATTTAATAATTGAAAGTAAAATATCACGTCTTTCATCACTACTTACATTATTTTCATCAAATAATATATTTAAAGTAGAAATATCTGAAACAAACTTCTTATTTTTAGGATTATTAAGTATTGTTGCCAAAGACTTATACTTATCATTTAAAGAACTAATCTTTTCAATATCTATGTTTTCATATGTTGCGAAATCTTTTCTAGTAGAAACATATTCATGTAAATAATTAGCAAATTTATTTAATACATTTATTTGACTATCATTAAGTACTAAAGTAGTCCCTGAAATATTATTAAGCTTAAGTATTGTCATTATTGTTGAAATATCTTCTCTAAGCTTTTTTTTCTCATCATTAGAAATAGAAAATGAATCTATAATATCATTTATAGTTTCTAAGGAAACAGTAGAAATATTATAACTACTAGCAAACATCATTTTTTCTAATTCTTGCTTTTCTTCTAATGTATCATCTTTATATTGATAATACCTATGAATTATTGCTTTCTTTTCACTAATACTTTTCTTAAGTAAATGTATTAAATTGTCACAGTCATTAACTGTTTCCAACATAAATATCACTCCAATTTATTCTTTACTATCCCATTTTTTATAAAAATCTCTAAACGCTACTTCCGGATTCATATCTGGATTATTCTTAAGCATATCAATAATACTACGATATTCTCTTTCTCTTATTGCGTTAGTATCATCTAATAAATCTATCTTTACAAGACCATTAAGTCCAGCTTTAATTAAACAACTATTAATAAAATCAAAAGAAGATAAATTACTAATCAAATTATTATAGACTGACTTCTTAACTTTTAATTTATGACTATTTTGTTTAATTTTATTTTCTTTTAAATTCTTATTAAAAAAATTAATTTCATTAAGAAGTATTAACTCAAAAACTTTAGTCATATCATTATCCGTAATATTTAAAGACATAACTAAATCTTTAAATCTATCAATATTTTTTATATATATCTTACTACTATCTGTAGAAAAATACCTTTGCATCTTCTTAAGATCACTTATACGTTTTAAAATTCTTTTTTCTTCTCTTACACCATCATCTAATTTAAAATCCTTAAGTATTAAAATAAAATCAACTACACATTTCTTAGCTTCAAAATACTGTGATGTTTTATTTAATTTATTTTTATTAAGATAATACATATTTTTTAACTGTTCCATAACCTGTAAACGAAAATTTTTATCTGGAATAGACTTTTCTAATAACCATGAAAAACTATCTTTCTTCTCACCAGTAGACTCCATATAATAATTAGCTAATAAATTAACAGAAGAATCAGCCAAACGTAAAATATCAGTCTTATACTGTATAAAGTCTTTAGATAAATTTATTTTATTTAAATCCATTTGTAAAGTAGTAAGTTCTATAGAAATTTGATTTAAAACACGGCGTAAAACATCATTATAATTACTCATCAAAATCATCTCCAACCCATCTACTTTTCTTATTCTAAACCTATTATAGCAAAAAAAAAGCAAAAAAGGAACTCATAAATTACTAATCCTTTATTGCTTTTTCAACTTCATTAAAAATAAAGTTCATAATCGTATCAAAACCCTTTTCTATCAAGTTAGAAACCATAATACCTAATTTTGATAAGTTATTATTATAATCCTTTTCTTTTTCTAAATAATTAGAAGCAACGATTTCCTTTCCAGAAGAAACATCAGCTTCAAATCTCTTAATTGCTTCATTTGTTAAAGCATTTTTTCTTCCCTTACTAATGTCATAATATCCTGTATACTGACCAAAATACAAAGCTAAAAATAAAACTATAAGGACAACACCAACTAATCTAATAATATTTTTACCCTTCATCTTTTTTTATAACCTCCATAAAGCATTCCGAAAAAGCTAAAACTGAATTCAAAACTTCTGAAGGAGTATTCTCATACCCTCCTATTTCAATTAAGATAACTCGATTAGAAAAATCCTGATTATAAACACCATTAACACCTTCGCCACCTTTTTTATAAATACCTTTAGAAAGCCCTGGATACTTAGTATTCATAAGATTATTAATCTCCTCTGTAAACGTTAAATTCTCTTGATAATTCTCATTTTCAAGTCCTATTAAAAAAATAGTTTTAGCGTAAGTCTTACCAGCAATTTCAACAGTAGTCCTTTCTTTATCTAAACTATCTCTATGTACATCAATATAATATTTCAAACTAGGATTATTCTTTCTAGCACTTTCTAATAATAATCTACTAGCTCTATAACTATATGAATACTTCCAACCATAAGAATTTAAAATATCTTTAATACTATTTTCTTCCACCAAGGAATAATACTTATTTTTATTAAATATTTCCTGCAAAAGATAATCTGCAAACATAACAGTCGGTCTAACACTAAATTCCGCAAAATTACTAAAAGCATACTCTTCACTTTGATGCGAATTATAAATATAGATTATTGGCTCCGTACTAACATTTACAAAATCATCATCATTATAAATTACTCTTTCACTATTAAAATAATCATTATCAAGTAAAATAGCCG
>CAVIRY010000189.1:10854-12829 GCA_963645255.1 bacterium | reverse complement strand
TATTAAGGTATCATTTTTAATAATGATAAGGTATCATTTTAAAAAAGGATTAACACTTCTATGTGTCAAATTTGACATTTTTACAGTTTTATGGTATAATTTGCAGTACTAATTGGGGAGTGTTGATATACTATGGAAAAAAATAGGGAAAGAGCATTAGATTTTAAAGAGTTAGCTTATTTATATGCAGATAGAGTGTGTGAATATTTACTTAATAGTTCTTATAAGACTAAGAATAAAGATAATTCATTAGCACTTTCAAGATTAATTAAAGCAACTCATAATACTATTGATAGTTTTGATCTAGAAAAAGGATCTGCTGAAGATGTATTTAAAACAATTGTAAGATATAAGCTAATTTTAGATAATAGTTATCCTAAGAATCCTGAGAAAACATTTGTCTTTAATCAAGAAATGGATGATTTTTATGTAAAAGTATTATCTAGTTATTTAGATTTATTATTACCTGGTGTTGCACCATATGATGTTGACGTAATTAATAAAGTAACAGAACTTAGAGCAAGAGCTAAAGCTTATTATGTTACTGGTGTTACGGGTGAGGCTTTACTTGAAAGTTTAACTGTTACGGGTCTTATTGATCATAGTAAGTGTCTTAGTTTTTTAAGTGAAGAAGTACAAAATGAACGTAATGAAAGATGGAATGAATTAACTACTAAAAATCCTATTAAATTAGGTGTATCTACAGATGATGATTTTTTAGACTTAGCTAATAATTATTTGGATACAGTTTTACCTTGTTTAACTTTATTTTATTCTAAAAATATTACTGATGAAGAATTAGAAGAAGAAACAGCGTTAGAAGTATGTACTGGTAAAGCTTATGTTTTAAATGAAGTAGTTAATAATAGAGTAAATGGACTTGGTATATTAGAAGCTGCTGTTAATTTTAAAATATTAGAAGAAAAGAAATATTTAGATAAAAATAATACTGTATGGCATCAAGGTCCTGAAGATTTAGAAGCTTTTTATATAGGTATTTTAAATAAAGCAATTTCTATGTCTAGTGAATTAAAAACTAAAGAAGAGAAATTAAGTTATATAAATGATATTAGTTTATTATATTCTACTGGATATTCTGCAGAAAGTTTATTTGAGTCATTTGCAGGACAACCTTTAGATGATACTAAGAAAATACAAGATGTAAAATCTAATGATATGATAACAAGAAAAAGAACATTTGAATGCATTAAAAGAGCATAAAAATGTTCTTTTTTTTACATAAAAATTTGTAATTAGTTAATGATATTATTAGGTGATTAGTTATGAAATATCTATTAGTTCTTGGTAAAAGTTTATTCTTTTATATATTAATAACAGTAGTATATAGAATTATGGGCAAAAGGGAATTAGGAGAATTATCAATAATGGATTTTATAGTTTCTATTTTTATAGCAGAACTAGCAGCTATTTCAATAGAAAATTATAAGGATAATATGTTATTATCAATAATACCAATTTCTGTATTAGTACTTTTACAAATTGTCTCATCTAAAATATCTTTAAATAATGAAAAGGTTAGAGAAGTAATTGATGGAAAAGCTTCAGTTATTATTAATAGAGGTAAAATTAATTTTGAAGAGATGTTGAAGCAAAGATATAATTTAGATGATTTATTAACACAACTTAGAGCTAAATCTATTAAGTCTATAGAAGAAGTTGATTACGCTATATTAGAAACTTCTGGTAAGTTATCAGTATTTAAAGTATCTGATGATAAAAATCATACTTATCCTTTACCAGTAATTATAGATGGTAAAATACAAGATGATGTTTTAATACAAATAAATAAAAGTAGATCTTGGTTAGAAGATAATTTAAGTAAAGAAGGATATTTACTTGAAGATATATTTTATGGTTTTTATAGAACTAAAAGATTATTTTTAATTAAGAATGAAAATATAAAATGACAAATTATTTAAATTATTTTTATTATATTATTCTTGGTGATAATATG
>CAVIRY010000189.1:8919-10844 GCA_963645255.1 bacterium | reverse complement strand
GAAAAAGATGGTTTTAATAATTTTTTTATTTATATTAATTTGTTTTTTTATTTTTAATAATAATGATAATAGTACTAGAAAGATTAGTAGTAATAATGAGAAGAAGGGTGTATTTATTAGTTATATTGATTTACGTAAGTATGTAAGAAATAGTGATATTAGTATTTGTAAGAGTAATATTATTAGGTTACTTGATAATATTTGTAATTTGAATTTTAATATGATTATTTTACAGGTTATTAGTTTTTCTGATGCGATATATGATTCTAATATATATCCATGGAGTAGTGTTATTAGTACGGAGGAAGGTATTAGTCCAGGTTTTTCGGTACTTGATTATTTTATTGATGAGGCTCATAAAAGAAATATAGAGGTTTATGCTTGGATTAATCCTTATCGAGTTAGAAGTAGTAATGATGTTTTTAGTATTACGGATAAAAGTCCGGCTTTTAAATATATTGGTACTGATGTTTTATATGTAAATAATGGTATTTATTATAATCCAGCTAAAGAAGAAGTTTCTGATTTAATTGTCTCTGGTGTTAGAGAAATTGTTACTAAGTATGATGTTGATGGTTTATTATTTGATGATTATTTTTATCCTGATTTGGAGGTATCTAGAACTCAGTATGAGGAGTATTTAAAAAGTAATAAAGAAATAACTTTTAATGAGTATAGGTTAATGGTTATTAATACTTTGGTAGAGAAGGTACATAAAGTTTGTAAGGATAATAAGGTATTATTTGGTATTTCTCCCGATGGTAATATTGAAAATAATTATAATAAGGTTTTTGCGGATGTTAGAACTTGGCTTAATAGTGATAAGTATGTTGATTTTATAATGCCTCAGGTTTATTATGGTTTTTTTAATGAGACTAGACCTTTTTTAAGGACTGTTAAGGAATGGAATGATTTGATTAAGAATGAGGATATTGATTTATATATTGCTTTAGCTTTTTATAAAGTTGGTTTAATTGATAATTATGCTAAAACTGGTAAATTGGAATGGCAAAATAATAGTGATGTTATTATGAAAGAAATACTTTTAAGTAGGAATTTGAATCAGTATAATGGCTTTAGTTTATTTAGATATGGTCATTTGTTTGACGAGGAACTTTACACTGTTACTACGTTAAATGAGATTGAAAATATGAAAAAGATTGTAAAATAGTGTTTAATAATTTTTAATATTTGTTATAATTAGTTTAAGGTAGGTGAAAGAAAAGGTGTTTAAAGATAAGAGAGGTTTTACTTTGATTGAGTTACTAGCTACTATAGTTATACTTGGTATTATCATGATAGTTGCTGTTCCTAATGTTACCGGTATTATTTATAAAAATAGGGCTAATACTTATGTTGAGGATGCTAAAAAGTTAGCAACTTTAGCTGATTATGTAATTAGAGGTGGTACTAAAGATATAACAAAGCCTAATAGTGATGGACAGTGTATTGCTTTAAGTTTATTATATTTAGATAATGCTGAGTTTGAAGATCCGCCTAATGGTGGTGAATATGATAAGGATAATTCTTTTGTCGTTGTAAAGAAAAATGGTACAAAATTAGAGTATTATGTGCAATTAGTTGAAAAATTTAAAGATACTAATTATCGTGGAGTTCCATTAACATTATCGTCTAATTTAAATAAAGAGGATGCGACTACTAATTATGTTAAAAACTTTGAGTCTAGTAAATTAACGAAATTACCTGCTAGTAATCCTTTGAATTATGTAAAACAGTTTAATTCGAGTTTTACATGTAATTTTGTTGCTGCATATACTGAGTAAAATAAATGTCGTAAAATTTTGTAAAAGTAAAAAAAAGCAGTTGAATTTTAAAAACTGATATGCTATTATTAAATTGTAAACAAAATAGAAAGAGAGAGTGAATATTTAATATGAAAAAGATTAATGAAAACGGTTTTACAT
>CAVIRY010000189.1:0-8909 GCA_963645255.1 bacterium | reverse complement strand
GTTTTACATTGATCGAACTTTTAGCTGTTATCGTAATCATGGGTATCTTAATGATGGTTGCTATTCCAGCTGTTTCAAGAACAATTGAAAATTCAAGAAAGGATACATTCATGGATGTTGCTAAGTCTTATGCAAATTCAGTTAAGAACTTATGGGCTGCTGATGGTATATCTTGTACAGATGCTAGTGATTCTGCAGTAAGAGTTTCTACTGCTTTATCAGCCGGTGATTATTATATTAAGATTGATACTACAAGTAATAGTTTAATTCAATTAATAGAAGAAGGTGGAAAATCTCCTTGGGGTAGCCGTGATGTTTACGGTTATGTTAGAGTTAATATTGGATCTGGTTCTAACGGCGAAAGATTAACTAAATATTACGTTGCATTAACTGATAAACTACATACTATTAGTAGTGATTATGATGGTACTAATAAAATTGGTGATGCTGCATTTACTCCTGTGGATTCTGCTAGCTTAGTAAGAGGAAATGTTATTGTTGATTCATCTAAAGCTTTAAGTGACACTGATATTTTTGGAACAACATATTTCAAAAATACAAGTTGTGTAGAAAACTAATTTGAATTAAATATATAGTTTAAGACTTAAGATAAGATACCTTAAGTCTTTTTTTTGTCTTTGATTTTTGATATACTTGTGTTGGAGATGGTTATATGTTAATAATTGGTAGTCATGTTGGATTTAAGAAGGATAGTCAATTACTTGGAAGTTTAAATGAAGCTTTAGGATATGGAGCTAATACTTTTATGTTTTATACTGGGGCTCCCCAGAATACTAATCGTTATCCAATTGATGATGAATTAAGTTTAGAAGCTATTAATAAAATGAAGGAAGTAGGACTTGATTATTCTAAAGTAATAGTTCATGCTCCTTATATTGTTAATTTAGCTAATGATGATGAAGTTAAGTTTAACTTTGCAGTACAGTTTTTAAAAGAAGAATTAAAAAGATGTAGTCAATTAGGTATAAAAAATGTTGTTTTACATCCGGGTAGTCATGTGGGACTTGGAATTGATAAGGGAATAGAAAATATTGCGAGAGGGCTTAATATGATACTTGGAGAGGTTGATGTTACTATTCTTTTAGAGACTATGGCTGGTAAAGGTAGTGAAGTTGGCTCTAAGTTAGAAGAAATTAAGAGAATAATAGATTTAGTTAATGATAAAGAACATATTGGTGTATGTTTAGATACATGTCATTTAAGTGATGCAGGATATGATCTTAGTGATTTTAATAAATTCTTAGATGATTTTGATAAGATTATTGGAATAGAGCGTATTCATTGTGTACATGTAAATGATAGTAAAAATGAATTAGGTAGTCATAAAGATAGGCATGAAAATATAGGATTTGGTAAGATAGGTTTTGATACTTTATTTGGCGTTATTTATAACGAAAGATTAGAAAATATTCCTAAAATACTAGAGACACCTTATGTAGATAAAGAATTTGCACCTTATAAATATGAAATTGAAATGATTAAGAATAAGAAATTTGATAATGATTTAATTGATAAGATTGGAGGTGTTTAATTTGAGTTCTGTTGTATCATATTATTATGATGGTAGTAAATTTAGTGAACTGTTAGATGAAAAGTTTCCTTCATCAATATTTGATGGTGTTTCAATTGATGAATATAGTGAAGATAAAGTTAATGAACTGATGGAAACTTTAAATGAAGTTCTTTTAAATCCAAAATCAAAAATAATGGAGTTACCTGAAAGAACAAGAGAAAATATTACTTGTTTGCCTGAAAAGGTAAGAGAACAAATAATGAGTTTATTTGATGATGAGGATTTATTTTTATTTGGACATGGTGGTAGCGCTAAAGAAATACTAGAAACCGGTAAAATGTATTGTTATTATAGTAGTATATCTTCTCATTTTATACCGTTATCCCAAACTAATGAATCGCTAGATAACTTTAATCATTGGCCACATAGAGATGCACATCAAATACTTATTATGGGTATTAATTTGAGAGAGTTTAATCCATTATTTAAAAGAGAAGAAAATGGACATTATAGTATTCCTAGTGAATATTTTCTTGGATATTATGATCGTGATTTAGAAGAATTTATTTCAAATCCAGAATTTAAAAAAAGACATGAATATAAAGATGAAGATCCTTCTATAGAATTACATACTGGTGATTTTATTGGTAATCATGGTTGTACTTCAAAACAGGAAAATTTTAATAGAATACTTCGTGATTTTGACACTATTAGCTTGTTACTTACAATTTCTTCATATTCATCATTGGATAAAAAAGGAATAGAAGATGTTTCTAAACAAGTATCATATTTTACTAGAGATACTTATAATGAAGTAAAGAAACTTACTCCTGAGGTAATTAGTAATTTTAAACAAAGTATAGCTAATAATACTGCTAGTTCTAATAATCATTTTGATGAATTAGGTGACTTTGACTTTGGTGATGATTTAGGTGTCATGTTTAGTACTGATTCTAAACAGTCAGTAGTAGATAAAAATATAAGACTAGGTTAAGTACTTAGTCTTATATTTATTATAGATAGATATTATAGTATTATATAATTCTGGTTTTAACTTCTGGTTTAATAAATAAAAAGAGCTTTCATTATTATTTAGAATATCTTGATAATTTGATTTTATAAAATTATAAATAATAGTTATTTCTTCATTTGTTACTTCTATATTTTCTTTTAATGCATATCTTTTAATGTCTTCTTTAGTTAAAATATTTATATATTTTTTAATTATTTCTTTATAAATAGTATCACCTCATAAAAATATATGAAATAAGATTTTAAATATGTGGTAAACTAATGATGAGGAGAATTTTATGAATAAAAGAAAAAAGAAAATTAATTATGAGAAAATTATTAATAAAAGAGTTTTAGTTATACTAATTGCTTTGATTAGTCTTTTTTCTGTTGTATTTATTAAACTATTTATGGTAATGGTTATTGATAAAGATAAATATAATGATAAGTTATTGTCTTTAACTAATAATAGTATTACTTTAAATAGCGCTCCTAGAGGAAGAATACTTGATCGTAATTATAATGTTATAGTAGATAATAAAGCTATTAATACTATTGTATATAAAAAAGAAAAAGGTACTACTAATGAAGAGATGATAGATGTTGCTTATACTGTTTCCACTCATTTAGATTTAGATCTTTCTAAACTTACTTTAAGGGCTAAGAAAGAGTTTTATTTAGCTAAGTATCCGGATAAGTGTAAAAAGAAAATTAAGAGTAGTGAATATGAAAAGGTAAAGCAAAGAAAACTTACTAATAAAGATATAGAAGAATTAAAAATAGAAAGAATTAGTTTGGATGAGGTTAATGTTTTTACTGAGGAAGATTTAAAGACTGCTTATTTATATTATTTAATGAATAAGGGTTATACTTATGAAGAGAAAGTTATTAAAAATGATGCTAGTGATGAGGAATTTGCTTATATTTCTGAAAATAATGATAAATTAGATGGGTTTGATACTAGAGTTGACTGGGAAAGGGTATATCCATATGGTGATACATTAAGGACTATTTTGGGTACTGTTTCTAGTAGTAGTCAAGGTATTCCTAGTGAAGATAAGAATTATTATTTGAGTCTTGGTTATTCTTTAAATGATAGGGTTGGACTTAGTTATTTAGAAAAGCAATATGAGAGTTATTTAAAAGGGGAAAAGAGTGTATATGAGAAAGTTAGTTCTCATGAATTAAGACTTGTTAAAGAAGGGATGAGAGGTAATGATATTGTTTTATCTATAGATATTAATTTACAAATGGAAATAGATAAGTTGATAGATGAGGCAATTGTTAAGGCTAAGAGTGAGGCTAATACGGAGTATTATGATCATTCTTCTGTTATTGTTACTGATCCTAATACTGGTGAGATTTTAGCAATGGCTTCTAGGAAAATTGTTGGAGATAAGATTATTGATAATGTTAATAGTATTTTGATATCGCCAATTACTCCTGGTTCTGTTGTGAAGGGTGCATCTATGTTAGTCGGGTATGAAACTGGTTCTATTAAATTTGGAGAGAAAATGTTAGATGAATGTATTAAGATAGCTGGTACTCCTGAGAAATGTTCTTCTGTTAATGATTTAGGTGTAATTGATGATTTAACTGCTATGGCTAAGAGTAGTAATGTTTATCAATTTAAGACAGCTATTAGAGTTAATGGACAAGAATATTATAGTGGAATGAAACTTAATTTTAATCAGAAGGCATTTGATACTTATCGTAATATGTATCATGCATTTGGACTTGGAGTTAAAACAGAAATAGACTTACCAGTCGAGAGTTCTGGTTATACTTCTTTAGATAAAGCTGCTGGTAATTTACTTGATTTTGTTATGGGACAATATGAAACATATACTCCTATACAATTAGTTCAATATGTATCTACAATTGCTTCTGGTGGAAATAGAATGCAACTTCATTTATTAAAAGAAGTTAGAAGTGCTACTGATAATGATGAGATAGGAGATGTTTTATATACTTTTGAACCTAGAATTTTAAATAAAGTAGAAGTTAAGAGTGATAATTTGAAAAGAGTACAAGAGGGATTTTATGCTGTTATGCATATGTCTGGAGGTTATGGTAGAGGCTATGTTAATGATAGGATGGATGCAGCTGGAAAAACTGGTACTTCACAAAGCTTTATAGATACAAATAATGATGGTATTATTGATACGGAAACTATTACTTCATCTTTTATAGGTTATGCACCATATAATAATCCTAAAGTAGCATTTTTAGTTACTTCTCCTAATTCTTCACATATTAATTCTGGTAGTGAATTTACTAGTTTAGTTAATTATAGATTAACAAGAGCAGTTACTGATAAATATTATGATATGTATGGGATATAGTTTTTGGCAAAAATAAGTAAAAATCTTTTGCAATTTAGGAAAAGTTTGGTATAATACCTATAGACGTAAGGAGGGATAGACATGGCTAAAGCAGGAAATAGACAATATAAAACTCTTTTTTGTACTGAATGTAAAGAAGAAAATTATAGAGTTGAGAGAAATGTTAAGAAAACAGACCGTCTTGAATTAAATAGATACTGTCCTAGATGTAAAAAACATACTGTACATAAGGAAAAGAAATAATTAATTTTATTTCGTTTTGTTTTGTTAAGGAAAAAATATGATTAGAAATTTTATGATACCAGAAAATATTGATAAATTGATTGAATATCAAGCTAAAGTTACTAGCGTTTTGAATGGAAATAATTCTTTTGTTAGTACTTTTTTTACTGAAGATTCGAGAAGAAATTTAAGAAAAAGAGGTAAGGTTTATCAGAAAATAAAATATTATGATTCAAAGAAGTGAGATAGGAGGTGTTTTTTCATGATTAGTACTAATGATTTAAAAAATGGTATTACTATTGAAGTTGATGGAGCTATTTTTGTTGTTATGGAGACTCAACATGTTAAACCTGGTAAAGGTGCAGCAATAGTAAAAGCTAAATTAAAGAATTTAAGAACTGGAGCTATCTTCGAAAAGACTTTTAATGCTGGAGTTAAGGTTGCTACTGCTAGAATTGAAAAGACTTTAATGCAATATCTATATACCATGGGTGATGTTTATTATTTCATGAATATGGATACTTATGAACAATTAGAACTTGATAAAAGTATTATTGGAGATGGAGCTAAGTTTTTAAAAGAAAACTTAGAAGTATATATTACTACATATGAAGGTGAAGTATTAGGTATTGATTTACCAGATAAAGTAGAATTAAAGATAACTCATACAGAAGCTGCTGTTAAGGGTAATACTACTAATAATGCTTTAAAAGATGCTGAGTGTGAAACTGGATTAATGGTTCGTGTTCCTTTATTCATTGAAGAAGGCGAAGTTATTATTGTTTCTACTGCAGATGGAAAATATGTATCAAGAGCTTAAGGCTCTTTTTCTTTTTGATGTAAAGTTTTGTCTTTTACTATTTAAAATATTAAACTTTTTTAGTATAATTAGTTTGTAATGATAGGAGATATAATATGGCAAAAAGAAAGAGAAAAAAAGTTGTTAAAAAAGGATTTAGTTATAGTGCTGAATTATATGGTATTATACTTGTTTTAATTGCTATTTTAGGTATTGGAATGTATGGTCCAGTTGGAAGAATTTTTGCATCTTTTGGCTTGTTTTTAGTGGGATCATTATATATGCCTTTTTTATTGATGCTTTTGATTATAGGAAGTTATTTATTATTAAAAAGAGAGAAGCCTGATCTTTTTTCGACTAAGTTAGTTGGTCTTTATGTTTTTGTTTTAGGATTACTTATTATGATGCATAAAGAATTTGTTTTAGAAAATGATGGAAATATGGCTTTAATTTTTAAAGAGACAGTTAATCAATTGGTTATGTCATTTAATAGTATTATGAACTCTGGTCATTTAGAAGACTGGCTTGCAGTTGGTGGTGGACTAATTGGTGGTGTTTTGTCTGGGATTTTTGTTAAACTATTTTCTTATAATGGAATGGTAATTGTTTCATGGGTTTTAATGATAGTTGGCTTCTGTTTATTTACTGGTTTTTCTATTTTAGACTTTATTAATAATTCGATTGAAAAGAGTAAAGAAATTAAAGTTCATAAGAAAGAGGCTAAGGAAAAGAAACCTGTAATTATAAATTCTGGTGAGGAAGAAGAACCTAAAGGTGATAATCATATTAAGATTACTAGTATTGATGAATTGACTAAGGTTCCAGAAAAAACAGAGAAAGTAGAAGCTACTCCAGTTCAGACTCCTACTGTTAAGGAAAATCCTGTTAATTTGAGATATAAATTACCTCCTTTAAATTTATTAAATCAACCTAAAGGTAAAAAGAAAGGTATGGATAATGCAGCAATAGAGAAAAATATTGTTATTTTGGAACAGGTACTAAAGGATTTTAAAATCATTGGTAAAGTAGTTGAGGTTCATATTGGACCTAGTGTTGCTCAATATGAACTTGAAATAGCATCTGGTACTAGGGTTAATAAGATTACATCTATTAATAGAGAAATTGCTTTGGCTTTGGCTAAGAAAGACGTTAGAATTGAAGCTCCTATACCTGGTAAAAATACTGTTGGTATAGAGTTTGCTAATGACGAGGCTACTCCTGTTAGTTTCTATGAAATTATGAGTAGTAAGAAAATGCAAGAGTCTATGAATAAGAAACTTATGGTGCCTTTAGGTAAGAGTATCATGGGTGATGTTGAAGTATGTGAAGTTAATAAAATGCCACATTTACTTATTGCTGGTACTACTGGTTCTGGTAAGAGTGTGTGTGTAAATGGTATTATTTGTTCTATTTTAATGAGAGCTAGACCAGATGAGGTTAAACTTGTTATGGTTGATCCTAAGGTTGTAGAATTATCTGTTTATAATGGAATTCCACATTTGATGTGTCCGGTTGTTACTGATCCTAAAAAGGCTGCTGTTGCTTTATCTAAAATGGTAGCTGAAATGGAAAGACGTTATGAAACATTTAGTGAAACTGGTACTAAAAATATTGAATCATATAATGATTATATAGAGAAATGGAATAAAGAAAATGCACATGATGATTATTCTAAAACTAAGATGCCATATATAGTTGTTATTATTGATGAGTTATCTGATTTGATGATGGTAGCTGCTAAAGAGGTTGAAGATTCAATTTTACGTATTACACAAAAAGCACGTGCTGCTGGTATACATTTAATAGTAGCAACTCAACGTCCTTCTACGGAAGTTATCACTGGTTTAATTAAAGCTAATATTCCATCACGTATATCGTTTGCTGTTGGATCTGGAATAGATTCTAGAACAATATTAGACCAAACTGGCGCAGAAAAATTACTTGGTAAAGGTGATATGTTATTTTTGCCAATTGGAGTTAATTCTCCTACACGTATTCAAGGATCGTTTATTACAGATGATGAAATTAAAAAGTTAATAGACTTTACTGTTGAACAACAAAAAGCACAATATGATGAATCATTATTAAATCTTGAAGCTGTTGATCATAATGCAGTTGATAGTGCTGTTATTGATGAAGTAGCAGGTGATGCTGATAGTGAAGAAGAGTTGTATCAACAAGTATTAGAATTTGTTGTAAGAACACAAAAAGCTAGTGCTTCTCTTTTACAAAGAAAGTTTAAAATTGGCTATAATAAAGCTGCGCGTATGATAGATACGTTAGAAGAACGCGGAGTTATTGGTCCAGCTACTGGTAATTCTAAACCAAGAGAAGTATTAGTACAATTTGATGAAAGTTCAATGGGAGAAGTATCTGAATAATTGATACTTCTTCTTTTAAAATGATTATGCTATAATAGTTTTAGGAGAGTGAATGATTATGACAGCACATATAGAAAGTAAATTAGAAGATATAGCAAAAGTAGTATTAATGCCAGGAGATCCTTTAAGAGCTAAATATATAGCTGATAACTTTTTAGATAATGTAAAAATAGTTAATACAGTTAGAAATATGTATGCTTATACTGGTGAATATAAAGGAAATAAAGTTACGGTATTTCCATCTGGAATGGGAATTCCAAGTATGGGAATTTATGCATATGAATTATTTAAATTTTACGATGTAAATACTATTATTAGAATAGGGACATCTGGTACTATTCATAAAGATGTAAAATTATTAGATGTTGTTTTAGCAACAAGTTCTTATTCTGTTAGTACATTTCCTTTGCTTTTTGATGGAGATACTGAAAAAGAATATGAATCTAATAAAGAACTAAATCAAGAAATTGTAGATACAGCTAGTAGATTAGGTTTAAATTTAAAACCTGGTAAAATTATTACTAGTGATGTTTTTGATCCATATGTGGATGGTGATAAATTTATGAGTAATTTTCCAGATGAGGAGTTTTTAGCAAGTGAAATGGAAGCTTTTTGTC
>CAVIRY010000188.1:0-4973 GCA_963645255.1 bacterium | reverse complement strand
AGAGCAATATCTTCTGGTGCAGACGATGCAGTGAGAGCAATATCTTCTGGTGCAGATGATGCAGCAAGTGCACTAGCTTCTAGTGCGGATGATGTAGGCGAAAATGTTTTTTCTAGATATGCAAGTAAAATGAGTGCAGGTGAGAAAGCCAAATATGCTAATTTTTTAGATGATGGATTAAAGGCAACACAAGAAACTGTGGAACAAGCTGTAAATCAAACTGCATCAGAAGTGGCAGAACAAGCTGCAAAGAAAAGCGGATCTGAGGCAATAAGTAAGTTAAAAAATGCAGCCTCAAGTGCAAAATCTAAAATTCAAGATGCTTTTTCTGGTTTGAAACCTTCTGGAACTACAGCATCAGCTGGTCCAAGAATTGGGGATAATTCAATACCAGCAAGAGTAACACAGGCATATGATAATGCTGTAGAAGGAATTAAAACTGCTGGATCTAAGACTGGAGCTGTTGCTAAAAAAGTTGCTACTGATACAGTAACATTTGTTAAAGAAAATCCAAAATCAGTATTACTTGGCGGTGGTGTTATCGCAGCAGAAAAATCACTTGGAAATTTGAAAACTAGTTATATACCAACAGACTATGCTTCTAGTGAAGTAAAAGCTTATTCAAATGCTTGGGATGGAGATACAATTGGTATAGATGAAGTTGATGATATGATAATTGATGGTGCAACTATAATAACAAATACTGATACTTCGTCAGGAGGATATACTGGAAGTTCTTCATATACTTCTGGTACTTATAAAGCTCCTGATACAAGTGTAATAAGTAATAATACTGATAGTACTAATACTACAAATAATCAAACTAATAATACTGATTCAGTAGATGATAAAATTGATGATAATAAAACAGACGATAACAAAACAGATGAGAACAAAACAGATGATAATACAAATATAAATGAAGATACAAATAATAATGAAGAAAAGAATGATATAACACCAACACCTAATCCAGATACAAATAATAATTCAAATACTAATACTAGTGTTGATACTAATAACAATAGTAGCAGTAGTAATCAAGGAAGTTCTGGAACAAGTCATGGAGGAACATCTGGTAATTCTTCATATAATAGTTCAGGAACTAATAGTTGGAATTCTAATTCTACAACAGAAACGGAGACTGAGGAAATTACAGAACTAGAGCCGGAGATTCCAATAGAGGAAGAAATAGAACCTAGTGAAGAAATAGAAGAAGAAAGTGTATATACAATTCCAAGTAATTTATCAGGTGTTACACAAACTAAAAAGAAAAATTCTGGAACCGGAGTATTACCAGTTCTTGGAGGTCTAGGTGCAGCTGCTGCTGTAGGAGTAGGTACAAAAATGTATTTAGACAATAAGAAGAATAATGAAAATGGTGATGACGGTGATGAAGAAGAATATTTAGGTGATGATGAGGAATTCAACACTTCAGAAAATGATGATCTTCTAGCAGATGAATGGAATGGAGAAGATACAGAATCAAATCCTTATGGTAATTCATTAGAACGTGATTATATCATGCCAGATGATGAAGACTTAGGTGAAATGTAATAAATAAAAAGAAAAAAGGAGATAAAATATGAAAGAAAGATTTTTACCAATAGGTACGGTATTATTGCTAAAAGGTGGAAAAAAAGAGGTAATGATAACTAGTTATTGTATCTTCCCAACTAATATCCAAATAAAAAATGGAAAAGCAGTAAAGCCAGATCAAAAAATGTATGAATATGGTGGTTGTATATATCCAGAAGGAATTCTTGATAGTAGTATGTCATGTGCGTTTAATCATAACCAGATAGAAAAAATTCTTCATATGGGATATGAATGCCCTGCACAGGAAAAACTATCTAAAACATTAAATATGGGATATGATCAATATAAACAAAAATATGAAACAGATGGACTAGAAGGACTACAAAAATTATCTCAACAGATTAATGCACAACAAAAACTAGCTCAGCAACAACAAAAAAAAGAAGGAACTAACGAATAGTTCCTTTTTACTTGCTCCAATATTTCTTATTCTTTTCCATCGATATATTTAAAATAATTCCTATCATAATCATATACGATAATAAACTACTACCACCATATGATATAAAAGGTAACGTAATACCCGTGATCGGTAGCAGACCAATTGTCATTCCAATATTTTGTATTTGCTGAAACAAAAGCATCGCTACAATTCCCGTTAAAATATATTTATCAGTATCATATATCTTTCTTCTTGCCAACTTAATAATATTAACATCAAAATAAATAATTATTGCTAGTAAAATAAAAACTCCAACAAATCCAAAATTAGAAGCAAACACCGCAAATATAAAATCAGTAGACGACTCTGGAAAATAAATAGGTGTCTTATTAAAACCATGACCAAAGAAACCAGCTGATCCAATTGCCGCTAAGGCATTTTCTAACTGTAAACCAGATCCAGATTGCCAATCAAATAATCTTTCCAAACGATAGTATATTGAACTACCAAACATCTTTATAAAAATATCTTCCTTAAAAAAGTATAGCCAAAGCGTTGTACCTAAAATACCAAAAAGTATAATAAACGCAATTATAAACCATCTTATTCTAATACCAGAAGTAAACATCATAACTAAATATATTATTAAATATATTATCACCGCCCCTGTATCAGGTTGTAAAAAAGTAAGTACCGATGGAACTAAGACTACTAAGAAAGTTTTTAAAATAAATATAAATTCATCTTTAATACTAGGATTCTTATAATCACTTCTAAAATTATGAATCATAGTAGCGAGAGCCAACATTATAAAAACTTTCATAAATTCACTTGGTTGTATACTACCAATTCCCGGTATAACTAACCAGCATTTACTATTATTAATAGGTGTAGCAAATAACAATAACCAAAAAAGTAAGATATTTCCTATAATATATAAAAACCAGGAATGCCTATATAAATATTCATTTTTCATTCTCAATAAAATAAACACTAATATAAAACCTACAATGTACCAAGTAGCTTGTTTTAATGCCAAATTACCCAGTGACTTAGAAGTATAAGTTAAAGCACTATAAATAGTAATTATACTTATAATGGCCATTAAAAATATGGGAATAATTATCTTAAAATTAATTTTATATTTACTCATATAATCAAACCTTTCATTTATATTATACCAAAATCATTCAATTTTTATCTTTCATTTTCATAAAATATATAAAAGGAGAAATATTTTATGAAAAAGTTACCTAAAGTTTATCAAAATGAAATAACTAAAAAAATAAATAATAACAAAACAGTCTGTTACTTAAAAGAAGAGAAGGAACTTTTTAATCCTATTGAAATTCTAACTATAAAGGATAAAATAGAGAAGGTGTTCTCTGGATATGGATACGCTTATAATATTCCAGTAACGATAAAAACTTCAAGTCAAACTTATGAAACCAGTCTAATTGCTAAAACATCTAATAATATAATTACTTTAGATAATAATATTATTCCTATATCAGATATAATAGATTTTAAAATAAATAAAAATTAAAAAGATTGTTCTTTAAAACAACCTTTTTATTTAATAATCTAATTACTTAACACAATTCTACATAAGTATCAGCAAGACATTGCATAGCGCCAACACAGTTTAAGTCAATTGTAAAAAATTGATTAGTACTTAGATAATTATCTTTAGTTTCATTTAAATATAGAATTCTACATGTACAGCAACACTCATCAATTGCTTCAACTCTAAATACTGTAGACTGATTAGTTTGATTATTTAATGTATAAGGAAAACTCCAAGCATTACCTGTACAACAATTATATAGTGTTACTGGTCTAGTATTATAACAAACACTACTACATACTGGTCCTAGAAAAGGTTTATCACAACCAGAGTAACTTTCATTATCAAAATCTTGTTTTTGAAGTATTAAAATTTTTTTTAAAATTTCAGCTAAGCAACAAGTACTTTTATTTTCTTCACAGTTCATATACTCTAAACCTCCTTTCTATATGTTAGAAACAACAGCATCTTCTATACATTGAACAGCACAAATACAACCTAAATTAATATTAATAAAACTATTACTAGCAACATAAGTATCATCATTTCTATATAATACTCTAAGTGTTACACAATTATCTGTTACTTTTTCAATTCTAAATAATGAACTAGTTTGAGTAGCACCATTAGTATCAACATAATTAGCAGTTATTAAAGTACCTCTCTTATTATAGAATGTAACAACTCTGGTATTATAACAAATACAATTAATAGTAGGTCCTAAAAAAGGTTTTGTGCATCCTTCTTCAATATAACATTCATCTTGCGAGTTCTCTTGTAATAAGCATATTAATTTTAATAAGTTCTTAATACAATGATTAGTAGTCATAGTACCCACCTCTTTATCTATTTCTAATATAAAGTATTCAAAACTTCTTATTTGGTGTTTATAAATACCTATATAATTATATGTAGTACCAATTAAAATATCTTTATTTTTTTCTTCATCTGTTATATAATTAATATGGTGATAAAAATGGATTATGTTATTATAGGTGTAATTTTACTTATAATTTTATTAGCAATATTAAAGGCTAGTAAAAAAGATGCAGGACTTGATTTTAATAAATTAGTAGAATATTTAGGTGGTAAAGAAAATATTATTGATGCTGAAATAAATCTATCTAGGTTTAAAGTAACTTTAAAAGATGTTTCTAAAGCTAACAAAGAAGGAATTCAAAAACTAGGTGCTAAAGGAATAGTTGAAATTGATAATCAACTAAAAATAATATTAGGACCTGATTCAAAACAATTAAAAAAGTATATTGATGAGATTAAATGACATATTTTGTCATTTTTTTCATATTTCGACAAATTTCGACATAATAAGAGTATATATTTTAAGTAAGAGGTGTTAAAGATGCCAGTATTTGAAAATTTATTTTTATTATGTGTTTTTCTATTCTTTCCTTTAACTTGTTATTT
>CAVIRY010000187.1:12801-23669 GCA_963645255.1 bacterium | reverse complement strand
GCAAATCGTCCAAAGAATTTTGCACATTTCATTTTAAATCCTGGTATTATTAACATTTTCTTTTTGAACATTTGATCTAAGGCGTACTCAGCGACATATGGACTTGTCAATGGTTTTACTGAAAATCTTACTCCTGCAACATTATTGAAATTGGTTGCTACAGGTCCTGGACATAATACTGATAAATGCACATTACTCTTTTTCTTTTTTTGTTCATAGTATAAAGCTTCAGTTAATTGATATACATAGGACTTAGTAGCATAGTATGTAGCCATTAATGGTCCTGGCTGAAATGCGGCTGATGAGGCAACATTTAGTATGTAACCGGAATTTTTCTTTTCCATGTCTTTTAAAAATGATTTGGTCAGGATGTGTACAGCTTTAACATTTGTATTGATCATATCTAATTCTTTAGCTAAGTCAGTTTCTGTGAAATATCCAAAGTCACCAAAGCCAGCATTATTAATTAAAATGTCTATGTCTTCTTTAGATGTTAAAACATATAGCTCTTTTACCTTTTGCTCATTTGCTAAATCAGCAACAATTATAGTTACTTTTGTTGGTAGTGTTTCTTGTACTTTTTCTAATTTTTCACGGTCTCTTCCAACTAGAATTAATTCATATTTTTGTTTTGCTAGATACTTGGCCATGTCTAAGCCTATTCCTGATGATGCTCCTGTTATTAATGCTTTCATTTGCTTCCTCCTATTTATTTCTGGCTTGTACTTGCCATTTCTATTTTTGGACTATCATTTAACATTTCTGTTATTTCATCTTTTGGTTTTTTTATTTTATTTAAAACTAAGTTATTTACTTCATCCTCTATTTTCCTTTTCTCATCTTTTGCCATAACACAGAATATTTCTAATGGATATTCTCTTGAAAACATTTTAGAATTTGCTGGTATTGCAATATCTGCTGATGCTATATACTCATACCATTCTTTAGATGAGGATTTTACTTTATCGATTGCTTGAGTAATGCTTACTTCCTTTTTTTCTTGTTCCTCTAATCGTTTCCTTACCCTTTCTGTTTTTTGACGATATTCTTCCTTTAGAGAATTATTTTGAATAAAGTCTATAAACTCTATTTCTTTTATATCTTTTAATTCTCTTTTATATGCTTGATATATTGAGTAGTCATAAGAATATATTCTTTCTGAGGCTACTTTAGTTAATTTTTTTCTTGTTTCTTCATCTAAATGATAAAAATCTATGAAAGATATTTCGTCTAGTTCTAGGCCATTTTTATTTTCTTTATTATCCCTGTTTGCATTAGTATATACTTTTGACCAAGCGGCGGATATGGAATTAATTTTTTTACCTAGTTCATCTATAGAAAGTTCTTCATTTTTTTCTTTTTGACTTTTTCGATACTCTTTATATAGCGTTGTAAATACTTTCATATAAGATTGCTTTAATGTTATTTTGTTCATATAATCCGTTCTTGATATATGGCAAGCGGATAATATTGGTTTAAATATACTATATACTTCCATGTCTGCATTAGCTAGTGACTCTTCTTCAGTATATATTCCTTCTTGTGCTGTTTTTAATAGAAGGTCCTTACTCATTCCTCTTGAAAGAAAATACTGAATATTTACTTTAATATTGTTTTTCATATTGATCTCCTATATTTTATTATACATTATAAGTACTTAAAAATAAAGTTAGAAAAAAAGTCAAATAAAAAGCACTATATTAAATAGTGTCCTTTTATTATTTATCTTCTTTAACTGCTTTTTTAGTAGCTTTCTTTTCCTTTTTTTCTTCAGCTGGCTTAGCTTCATCTACTAATTTTAAAATAACCATTAAGGCGTCATCTCCACGTCTTTCAGTTAATTTTAATATTTGTGTATATCCACCATTACGGTTTTCATAACGCTTAGCTAAATCATTAAATATTTTATCAACAACAGCTTTATCATTATGTAAGAATGCTAAAGCTTTACGACGAGAAACTAGGTCGCCTTTTTTTCCGTAAGTAATCATTTTATCAACGAATTTACGAACTTCTTTGGCTCTAGTTTCAGTAGTAGTGATACTTTCGTTTTCAACTACTTGCTTAGTCATAGTTGCTAGCATACTTCTTCTATGTTTGTTATCTCTTCCTAATTTTCTATATGCCATAGTTAAATCCTCCTTATATTTTAGTCATCATCACGTAATACTAGACCCATATCTCTAATTTTGTCTAATACTTCTTTTAAAGATTTTTTACCTAGATTACGTATTTTCATCATATCAGATTCACTTTTGTTAACAAGATCTTGTAGAGTATGTATTCCGGCTCTTTTCAAGCAGTTATATGCTCTTACTGAGAAATCTAAATCTTCAATTGAAGTCTCTAATGCTTTTACTTTTGGATCTTCAGTCTTTTCAATCATCATGCCAGTTACATCAGCAATTGTTGAAAGGTCTGTTAAAATTGTAAAATGTTCAATTAATATACGAGAAGCTAAAGCAATTGCTTCTTCTGGTTTAATTGATCCGTTTGTCCATACATCTAAAATTAACTTATCATAACTTTCATCTTGTCCAACACGAGCGTTTTCCACTTCATAAGACACTCTTTCAATAGGAGAATATAATGAGTCAATAGCTATAGTACCAACTTTTTTGATATCATGTATCTTTTTATTTTCTTCACTTTTTACATATCCACGACCATTTGTTACAGTCATTTCCATAATTAGTGAAGCTCCTTTTGATAAATGCGCTATTACTTTATCTTTATTGATTACTTCAATATCTGCATCGTGTTCTATATCACCAGCAGTTATTTCTCCTTCTTTTGTTGCATTAATACGAACTGTCTTTGGTTCATTAGAATGATTTTTAAATACTACACCTTTTAAGTTTAAGATTATAGTAGTTACATCTTCATATACTCCATCAATTGTTTGGAATTCATGAAGAACTCCTTCTATTCTGATACTACTAATTGCACTACCTGGTAATGATGATAACATTACTCTTCTTAATGCATTACCTAGTGTTGTACCAAAACCTCTTTCCAATGGTTCAAGTTCAAATCTTCCGTAAAAATTACTTTCTATAGAATCTGTTATTTTATAAATTGGTTTTTCAAATTGTAACATGAAACTAACCTCCTTTTTTTGCCTTTATATTATACTATCCACGTGGACGTTTTGGTGGACGGCATCCATTATGTGGAATTGGTGTAACATCAGCAATTGCTGTTACTTCTAATCCAGCAGTTTGTAGTGAACGAATTGCTGTTTCACGTCCTGGTCCTAATCCTTTAACGCGAACTTCAACTTTACGCATTCCAATATCATATGCAGCTTTTCCAGCAGCTTCAGCGGCCATTCCAGCAGCGAATGGAGTTGATTTTTTACTTCCTTTAAAACCAATAGCACCAGATGATGCCCAACTAATTACATTACCATCTTTATCAGTTAGTGTAGTAATTGTATTGTTGAAAGTTGAATGTATATGTGCTATTCCTTCAGGAACATTCTTTTTTACTTTTTTCTTTCTAGTTTTATAAGCCATAAGTCTTACCTCCTTTTTTTATATTTATCCTTTAACTAAACTTTCTTCTTATTTGCAACAGTTTTTCCCTTACCCTTACGAGTACGAGCGTTACGATTAGTTCTTTGTCCTCTTACAGGCAATCCTTTTTTATGACGGCTTCCTTGATAAGAATTAATCTCCATTTTTGTTTTAATATTCATGCTAACTTCACGACGTAAGTCACCTTCTGTTAGATGTTTATTAATTTCATCACGAATTTTTACTAAGTCTTCTTGAGATAAATCTCTTGTCTTAGTAGTTGGATCAATGTTTACTTCTTTTAGAATTTGTTTTGCTAGATTTCTTCCAATACCATATATGTAAGTTAAAGATATACAGATATGTTTATCATTTGGAATATCTACGCCTTTAATACGTGCCATTCAATACACCTCCTATTATTATCCTTGAACTTGTTTGTGCTTTGGATTTTCACAAATTATTCTTATTTTACCTTTGCGTTTTACAACTTTACATTTTTCGCAAATTGGTTTAACTGATGCTTTTACTTTCATTATTATCCCTCCTATTATTTACGATAGGTAATACGCCCACGTGTTAAATCATAAGGCGATAGTTCTATCATTACGGTATCTCCTGCTAAGATACGAATATAGTTCATTCGTATTTTACCAGAAACGTGGGCTTCCACAATGTGTCCATTTTCTAGTTGAACTTTGAATTTCCCTCCCGGGATAATTTCAAGAACTTTACCTTCAATTTCAATTGTATCTTCCTTAGCCATCTTTTCACTCTCCTGTCAATATTTTATATCCATCGGCAGTAACAACTACTGTATGTTCAAAGTGGGCTGATGGACTTCCGTCTTGTGTGTCTACTGTCCAATCATTATCATGGACAAAGATTCTAGGGCTTCCTAGCGTTAGCATTGGCTCTACAGCTATTACCATTCCTTCTTTTAATCTTGGTCCGGTATTAGGTGTTCCATAATTTGGAACTTCAGGGTCTTCATGAACTGATGTTCCTACACCATGTCCACATAATTCTCTTACAACACCTAGTTTGTGTTCTTTTGCATATGTTTCTATGGCGTGTCCAATGTCACCAATTCTATTTCCTGGTTTAACTTGTGCTAGACCAATGAATAAAGACTTTTCTGTATGTTCTAATAAGTAATCTATTTCTTTTGATACTTTTCCAACTTTATAGGTCCATCCTGAGTCTCCATGATATCCTTTATAACATGCTCCAATATCTAGAGTAACAATATCTCCATCTTTTAAAACATAGTCACTTGGAAAACCATGAACTACTTCAGAATTAACACTTATACATAAGGCTGTTGGAAACCCTTCATATCCTTTAAAAGAAGGTGTTGCACCTTGGCTTCTAATAAAAGCCTCAGCTAAGCGATCTAATTCTTTAGTTTTTATTCCTTCTTTTATATATGGTTTTATATATTGGTGTGTCCTATAGACTATGTTACCAGCTTCTTTTAATAGTTCAATTTCACGTTTACTTTTAATTGTAATCATTTAATCATCCCTTTATTTTTCACTAATAATCTTATCTATAGTGTTGAATACGTTTTCAATTGTATCCTCACCGTTAATTTCATGTAAAACTTTTTGTTTTCTATAGTGCTCAATTATTGGCTCAGTCTTTTCTAAATACATTTTATATCTTGTTTGAAAAGCTTCTAAATTATCATCATTTCTTTGATATAACTTTCCACCGCAATTGTCACAAGTTGATTCTACTTGTGGAGCACTTTCAGGATCATTAATATTGAAAATTGTTTTACAGTCTTCACATATTCTTCTTCCTGTTATTCTTTTTTCTAATGTTTTTTCATTAATATTGATATAAATGACATTACCTACAGTATAACCTAATTTAGCTAAAATTTTGTCATATTCGATAGCTTGTTCAATATTTCTTGGGAAGCCATCTATGATGAAACCGTTTTTACAGTCATCTTTAGCTAATCTATCTTCTATTAATTGATAAGTAATTTCATCTTTAACTAATTTTCCTGAAGCTAGTGTTTCGAATACATAATGACCTAGTTCACTGTCTTCTTTTGATATTTCTCTTAAAATATCTCCAGTTGAAATGTGAGGTATATGATACTTCGCTACAACTAGTTCGGCTTGTGTCCCTTTACCAGCAGCTGGAGGGGCTATAAACATAATATTTTTCATTATACTACCTTCTACTATATCCTCTTTTATAACTTCTACTTAAAAGACTTCCTTCTAATTGCTTATATGTTTCCAATGCTACTCCTACTACGATTAATAGTCCTGTACCACCGATTGATACTGATGTTGGTAAACTAGTAAATTTTGAAAATAGTATTGGTAATCCAGCAATAACTACTAGGAATGAAGCTCCTAATACAGTTAATCTTGATAACACTTTACTTATGTGTTTCTTTGTTTCTTCTCCGGGTCTAATTCCTGGTATATATCCACCATTTTCTTGTAAATTTTTGGCAAACTCTTCTGGTTTTAATTGTACAAATGTATAGAAATATGCGAAGAAGAAAATGAATATAATATATATTAAGAAACCTACTGGTGTTGTATATGTTAAATATTTTTGTACAAATACTGTAAATCCTTCATTTTTTACTACCTGTGCAATAATGCTTGGAATTGATAGTAAACTTGAAGCAAATATTACAGGTATTACTCCTGCAGAGTTAATTCTAATTGGCATAAAGCTTTGTGCAGCACTACCAAATGCATTTGTTGATTTGTTTGCATATTGTATTGGTATTCTTCTTTCTGACTCTTGGATGAATATTACACCAATGACTATTGCAAAATAGATTATTACAAATATTAAGAATTTAATTATTCCTAAAGTAATTACTTGCGCAGTTCCTTCAAATACTATCAAGCTCTTGAAAGCATCAATAAACATTTGTGGAAGGGTTGCGATAATACCAGCCATGATAATTAAGCTCATACCATTTCCAATACCCTTTTGCGTAATTTGATCACCTAACCATAGAAGGAAAGATGTTCCAGCTGTTAAAACAATTGATATATATAGATATTCCATTGGAGTCCCTGTTTTGCCAATGAATGCAAAAGCAAATGCATACCCTTCAATAAAGGCAAAGATAATACCCATATATCTTGTTATTTGATTTAACTTTTGTCTTCCTGTTGGTCCTTGCTTACTTAATTCAGAAAAGTAAGGAATAACATCCATTTGTAATAGTTGCATTATGATTGATGCTGTAATGTATGGCATTACACCTAGGGCAAATATTGAGAAGTTCTTTAATGCTCCTCCACCCATGGTATTAATTAACTCTAAGAATCCTAAATTACTTGTAAGATCCTGTGTTCCTGGAACTCTTATTGATATTCCTAGTATAAATATTAATAAAGCACCAAGTGTAAAATATATTCTATGTCTTAAATCTTTGTTGGTTGGTGTAAACAATTGCTTCATAGATTTAAACATATTAGATCACCTCAGCTTTGCTACCTGATTCTTGAATCTTTTCTAAAGCACTAGCTGAGAATTTGTTAGCTTGAATTGTAAGTTTTTTCTCTAATTTTCCAGTTCCTAAAACTTTGATTCCTGCTAATTGTTTTTTTATTATTCCAGTTTCTTTTAGTAAGGCTGGTGTAACTACTGTTCCTTCTTCGAATTTATTTAATTCATCTAAATTAATAACAGCATATCTTGTTCTGAATTTATCATTTGTAAAACCTCTTTTTGGAAGTCTTCTATATAATGGTAATTGTCCACCCTCAAATACTGGATTGATACTACCACCTGAACGTGCCTTTTGCCCTTTTTGGCCTCTTCCAGATGTTTTTCCAAGACCAGATCCTGAACCACGTCCAACACGTTTTTTTGCATGAGTAGCACCGATATTTTTTTCTAATTCATGTAATTTCATTATCCTAATATCTCCTCTACTGTTTTGCCACGTAATTCTGCAACTTGCTCTGGAGTCTTAATTGACTTTAAAGCATTAAGAGCAGCTGTAGCCATGTTTAATTTTGTTCTTGCCCCTAGTGATTTAGAAACAACATCACGAATTCCTGCTAATTCTAAAATAGCACGAACTGATCCACCTGCGATAATACCAGTACCGGCAGCAGCAGGTTTAATGATTACTCTAGCAGCACCGGCAGTGCCGATTGCTTCATGAGCAACTGTTCTTCCATCAATTAGAGGTATTGTAATTAAATTTTTATTAGCATCTTGAATTGCTTTTTTGATTGCATCTGGTACTTCGTTAGCTTTTCCTATACCTAAGCCAACTTTACCCTTGCGATCTCCGACAACTACGATAGCAGAATATCTTCTTTGACGTCCACCTTTGTTAACTTTAACAACACTTTTAACATCAATTACTAATTCTTCTAAAAGTTTGTCTTTTGTTTCACGAGTTTTCTTTTGCATAATACCCTCCTATTAGAATTCTAATCCATTTTCACGTGCTGCTTCAGCCAAAGCTTGTACACGTCCATGATAAAGGTATCCACCTCTATCGAATACTACTTTTGTAATTTTTGCTTTCTTTGCTTTTTCAGCTATTGCTTTTCCAACAACTTTTGCTGCTTCAACATTACTTCCGTTTTCAATTTTTAAATCTTTATCTAATGAGGAAGCAGATACAAGAGTAGTTCTAGTTGTATCATCAATTATTTGTGCATAAATTCCTGTGTTAGAACGGAATACACATAATCTAGGTACTGCGCTTGTTCCAATAAGTGTCTTACGAATTCTTTCGTGACGACTAACACGCATACTATTACGAGATTCTTTTTTTATCATTTTTATTTCTCCTTCCTACCTATTAAGCAGCTTTCTTTCCTTCTTTACGACGGATATGTTCATCTTTATAACGAATACCTTTTCCTTTATATGGTTCAGGTTGTCTTACTTTACGAACATTTGCAGCGAATTCACCAACTAATACTTTGTCAATACCTTTAATAGTTATTTCTGTATTTCCGTTAGCTTCTACTGTTAATCCAGCTGGAACTTGCATTTCAACTGGATGTGAATATCCAGCACTAATTACTAATTTACTTCCTTGTACATTGAAACGATATCCAACACCGATTATTTCTAGTGCTTTAGAATATCCTTCTGTTACACCAATAATCATATTGTTAACAAGAGCGTTCATGGTACCGTGCATTGCTTTAGCACTTTCATTTAAACGTTCTAGGGTAATTGTATTACCTTCTTGTTTCATTGTAATATCTTTTAACATTGGTTGTGTTAGAGTACCCTTAGGTCCTTTTACAGTGACAACATTATCGATATTTTCAACAGTAACTCCTTCTGGAACTGTAATTATACGATTTCCAATACGGCTCATATTGACACCTCCTTATATTTTATTCTATTACCAAATATAAGCTAGAACTTCCCCACCTATATTTTCTTTACGAGCTTCTTTATCTGTCATAATTCCTTTTGATGTAGAAATAATTGCTATTCCTAAACCATTTAATACTTTAGGTACTTCATCGTTCTTTGCATAAACACGAAGTCCTGGCTTGGAAATTCTTTTTAGCCCAGTGATAACTCTTTCCTTTTTGTTTGTGTATTTTAATGTTAAAACAATAGTTCCTTGAGCATCATCTTTAACTATTTTATAATCTTTTATAAATCCTTCTTCTTTTAAAATTCTTGCTATTTCAGCTTTTATTTTAGAATTAGGAACTTTTACTTCCTCATAACGCATTTGGTTTGCATTACGAATACGTGTTAACATATCTGCAATTGTATCTGTTACTACTGCCATTTTGGCTCCTCCTTTCCAATTACCAACTTGATTTTTTAATTCCTGGTATTTGTCCTTTATAAGCTAATTCACGGAAGCAAATACGGCATATTCCGAACTTGCTCATAACTGCGTGTGGACGACCGCAACGGCTACATCTTGTATATTCACGCACTTTATATTTTTGTGGTCTATTAGCTTTTATAATCATACTTTTCTTTGCCATAATATTCCTCCCATTACTTTTTAAAAGGGATTCCAAGTCCATTTAATAAGTCAAATGATTCTTCATTAGTTTTAGCTGTTGTTACGAATATGATATCCATACCACGTACTTTTACAACATCATCATAGTCTATTTCTGAGAAGATTAATTGTTCTTTAATTCCCATTGTATAGTTTCCTCTACCATCGAATGCTTTTGGACTAACTCCACGGAAATCTCTTACTCTAGGAAGTGAAATTGATATTAACTTGTCCATAAAGTTATACATATTTTCTCCTCTTAAAGTAACTTTACATCCAATTGGTTGTCCTTCTCTTACTTTAAATCCAGCAATTGATTTTTTAGCTTTTGTAACTACTGGTTTTTGTCCTGATAATTTTGTTAAATCAGCTACAGCAGCATCTAATAATTTTGAATTAGATGTTGCATCTCCTACTCCAATATTAATAACTATTTTTTCTAATTTTGGAACTTCCATTTTTGACTTATAATTATATTTACTCATTAAACTTGGAACAACTTCATTTAAGTATTTCTCTTTTAGGCGGTTCATAGTTACCCTCCTTCCAATTAATCAAGCTTCTCGTTTGATTTTTTTGCTATTCTTATTTTCTTACCTGTTTTTGTATCAGTTGTATGTCCTATTCTAGTTCTTTTCTTAGTCTTAGGATCAATTATCATAACATTTGATGCATTAATTGGTGCTTCTATTTCTAAAATTCCACCAGATTCTTGTCCTGTAGGTTTTTGATGCTTTTTAACAACGTGAACACCTTCAACAATAACTTTATTTTCAGCTCTTAATGTTTTAATTATTTTTCCTTTTTTACCTTTGTCAGAACCAGCGATAACTACAACTTCATCTCCTACTTTAAAGTTCATATTTATCCTCCTCTTATAGTACTTCTTTTGCTAAAGATACAATTTTCATGTAATCTTTATCACGAAGTTCTCTTGCTACTGGTCCAAAAATACGAGTACCTACTGGACTCTTGTCATCACGAATGATAACGCAAGCATTGTCATCGAACTTAATGTAACTTCCATCTTCACGACGAACGCCTTGACGACTACGAACGATAACTGCTTTTACAACTTTTCCTTTTGGAATTGGTGAATTTGGAATGGCATTTTTTACTGTTCCAACTACTACATCACCAATGTTACCTGTTTTAACTTTACTTCCACCTAGAACACGGATTACTAGTAATTCACGAGCTCCTGAGTTGTCAGCAACCTTCATACGGCTTTCTTGTTGTAACATAGATTATTCCTCCTTCTCATCTTCAGCGTTAAATAATAACTGCTTCTTTTACAATTTCTTTTAAATAGAAATGCTTAGTTTTTGATAATGGTCTAGTTTCTACTA
>CAVIRY010000187.1:5761-12791 GCA_963645255.1 bacterium | reverse complement strand
ACTAAAACACTAATTGTTTTATCATTAGTTGCGCTAACTACTTTACCAACTAATTCTTTTCTAACTTTCTTTTCCATAATACCCTCCTATTCGCTAATCTCACGTTCTCTTAGAACTGTTTTATATCTTGCTACGGTGTGTCTTAGTTCTCTAATTCTAGAAGGTTTTTCTAGATTACCTGTTGCTTGTTGGAAACGCAAATTGAATAGTTCTTCTTTTGCTTCAACTAATCTTTTATTGATTTCTTCAGTTGATAGTTCTCTAACTTCTTTAACCTTCATCTTATTCACCCTTGCTTTCTTTCATTACGAATTTTGTTGCTACTGGTAATTTGTGAGAGGCAAGACGTAATGCTTCACGAGCTACTTCTTCAGTTACTCCAGAAATTTCAAACATAATTTTTCCTTCTTTAACTACAGCAACCCAGCCTTCAACGTTACCTTTACCTTTTCCTTGTCTTGTACCAATAGGCTTTTTAGTTAATGGCATGTGTGGGAAAATATTAATCCATACTTTTCCACCACGTTTCATATAACGTGTCATAGCAATACGAGCAGCTTCGATTTGATTAGCAGTAATCCAAGCTCCTTCTTTTGCTTGTAGACCATAATCTCCAAAGTGTAATTCTCTGTTTCCGCGAGATCTACCTTCGTAAGGTAATCTATGTACACGACGATATTTTGTTCTTGACGGTATTAACATATTAATTACCTCCTTTAGCCTTTTTATTTAGGATTTCTCCCTTATAGATCCATACCTTTACACCAATTTTTCCAAATGTTGTATCTGCTTCAGATGTAGCATAGTCAACATCAGCTCTTAATGTATGTAGAGGAATAGTTCCTTCTGTATATCCTTCGCTACGTGCCATATCAGCTCCGCCTAAACGACCAGATACACTTGTTTTAATTCCTTTAGCTCCTGCTTTCATTGCATTTTTGATAGCGCGCTTTTGAGCCATACGGAATGATACTCTATTAGTAATTTGATCAGCGATTGAATCAGCAACTAATTGAGCATTCAAATCTGCTTTTTTAATATCAACAATTGTGATTTGAACATTTTCATCAGCAACTTTTGATAGTTGTTTCTTTAATTTGTTCATTTCTTCTCCGCCTTTACCAATGATGTATCCAGGTTTTGAAGAATGAATTACAACTTCGCATCTCTTAGCATTTCTTTCGATTTCAACTTTAGCTACACCAGCATTTTTAAGATTCTTTGTTATATATTCACGAATCTTAACGTCTTTAGCTAAAAACTTAGAAAAGTCTTTGTTACCAGCATACCATTTAGCTTCCCAATCCTTGTTAATGCCAAGTCTTAGTCCATTAGGATTTACCTTTTGTCCCATTTTGTAACCTCCTTATTAGTTTCTTGTAGCCACAGCTATGATAATGTGACTAGTTCTATGATTTCTATGTCCAATATGAGAACGCGAATCGAAGAAATGACGTTTCATAACAGGACCAGCATCTACTCTTGCTTCTTTAACATAAAGTGTTGCAGCATCTGCGCCATTATTATTAACAGCGTTAGCAATAGCAGAGTCTAATACTTTTTTTGTAAGTCTTGCGGACTTATTATTAACATTATTTAATATGGTTAATGCTTCTTGTACACTTTTACCACGAATCATGTCAGCTACTAAACGAGCTCTAATTGGTGATACTCTAAGTCCCTTGGCAATTGCTTTTGCTTCCATATATTTACCCTCCTAGTCAATTTTATTTCTTTTTGTCTGAACCATGTCCACCAAATTTACGTGTTAATGCAAATTCACCTAATTTATGTCCAACCATATCCTCAGTAACATAAACTGGTATAAATTCTTTACCGTTGTGTACTGCGAATGTGTGTCCTATAAAATCAGGAAAAATAGTGGAACGGCGTGACCAAGTTTTAATGACTTCTTTTTTTCCAGTCTTATTTAATTCTTGAACCTTTTTTAATAATCTATCAAATACATAAGGTCCCTTTTTTAAACTTCTTGCCATTTTTTAATCATCCTTTCCTATTTACTATTGCGACGACGTACTATGAACTTGTCAGATTGTTTTTTCTTACGTGTCTTTAATCCAAGTGCAGGTTTACCCCATGGAGTCATTGGTGCTTTACGTCCTACTGGAGCACGTCCTTCACCACCACCATGTGGATGGTCATTAGGGTTCATAACTGAACCACGAACTGTTGGTCTTATACCCATATGACGTTTACGTCCTGCTGTACCTATTTTAACTAGTGAAGAGTCTTCGTTTCCAACTACTCCTACTGTTGCCATACATGATTCTAAAACTTTTCTTTGTTCTCCAGATGATAAACGAATCATTACATAGTTTCCTTCACGGCCAAGAATTTGTGCAGATGCGCCAGCACTTCTTGCTAGTTCTCCACCTTTTCCTGGACGAAGTTCAATGTTATGAATCATTGTACCTACTGGGATGTTGATAATTGGTAATGCGTTACCAACTTTTATATCAGCATCAGCTCCAGCCATTACTGTCATACCTACAGTTAAACCTTTTGGAGCGATTATATATCTTTTTTCTCCATCTGCATAATTGATTAATGCAATGTTTGCAGTTCTATTTGGATCGTATTCAATACTTGCTACGGTTCCAGGTACGTTTAATTTATTTCTTTTGAAATCAATAATACGATATTTTCTTTTAGCGCCGCCACCTTGATGACGAACTGTTATCTTACCTTGATTGTTACGTCCACCATTTTTCTTAACAGTAACTACAAGTGATTTCTCTGGAGTGCTCTTTGTAATTTCTTCATTAACTAAAGCACTCATTTTTCTACGTCCTGGTGTAGTAGGTTTATAATTTCTGATTGCCATAATTTTTCTCCTCCTTAACCAAGATCAATTGTTTGTCCGTCTGCAAGAGTAACAATTGCTTTCTTTGAACGATTTGTTAATCCTGTGTAACGACCAACTCTTCTTTTCTTAGGTTTTACATTCATTGTTTTTACTGATGTAACCTTTACTTTAAAGATTTTTTCAATTGCATCTTTTATTTCTAACTTTGTAGCTTTAGGATCTACTTTAAAAGTATATTTTCCTTCAGATTTTGCAATTTGTGATTTTTCAGTAATAACTGGTGCTTTGATTATTTCTAAATATTTAGTGTCTTTCATTATTTAAGCACCTCCTCAACTGTTTTTAATGCTTCTTCTGTAATTAGCATTACATCGGTACTAACTAAATCTAATACGTTGATTTCTTCTGCTAATATTAATACTACATTTTGTAGATTGCGAGAAGCTAAAATTAAGTTGTCATCGAATTCTTTAACTACCATCAATACTTTCTTATCAGCTAATTTTAATGTTTCAAGTAAGTTAACCATTTCTTTAGTCTTTGGTGTTGCTAAAGAGATGTTTTCAACAACTATAATTGACTTTTCAATAGCTTTATCACTTAATGCTGATTTTAAAGCTAATTGTCTTTCTTTTCTGTTTTGTTTTTTGCTGTAATCTCTAGGTACTGGAGTTCCATAATTTCCTCCGCCTACCCATTGAACAGCTCTAATTGATCCTTGACGAGCACGTCCTGTTCCTTTTTGTCTCCATGGCTTTCTTCCTCCACCAGAAACTTCTGAACGGTTTTTAGTTTTATGTGTTCCTTGTCTTAAAGATGCCATTGTTAAGATGATTGCATCTTTTAAAACAGCTTTGTTTGGGGTAATTCCAAATATTTCTTCGTTTAAATTAATGTCCTTTACTTTTTCACCTTTTAGATTTAAAAGTTCTACTTTTTTCATCTACGATTCCTCCTTTCATCACTTATATTTTTGTTTTCTTTCTTTATTATATATAGCGTGATGATTTTATTCAGCTGATGTTTCTTGATTTTCTTCAGTTTCTGCCTTTGTTTCTTCAACAACTTCTTCTACTGTAACTGGAGAAGCATATGTTATTAAATCAGCAGCTTCTAACTTAACATTAGGTTTCTTTACTGCAGTACGAATCATAACAAATGATTTCTTTGGACCTGGAACATTACCTTTTACTAAAATTACATTATTTTCAGTATCAACTGAAATTACCTCTAAATTTTGAACAGTTCTTTGAACGTTACCCATTTGACCTGGCATCTTTTTACCTTTTAATACGTGCATTGGTAACATTGTACCTAATGAACCAACACCTCTATGATATTGAGAACCATGTCCCATAGGACCTCTTGTTTGATTGTGACGTTTGATAACACCTTGGAAACCTTTTCCTTTACTAGTTCCTGTAACATCTACCATTTCACCAGCTTCGAAAACATCAACGTTAACAGTTTGTCCTAGTGTGTAATCATTAACGTTTACTCCTCTAATTTCCTTTAAGAAGCGCTTAGGTGTTGTGTTAGCTTTGTCTGTATGACCCTTTTTTGGCTTGTTGCTTAAACTTTCTCTTACTGTGTCAGTAGCAAGTTGTATAGCATCATAACCATCTTTTTCAACTGTTTTGATTTGAGTAACTACATTAGGTTCTACTTCAATAACAGTAACCGGAATTAATTTACCTTCTTTAGTAAATGTTTGGGTCATTCCGATTTTTTTACCTAAGATTCCTTTCATTATTTTTTCCTCCTAATTATTTTGTTTCGATTTTAATATCTACTCCGCTTGGTAAATCTAAATGTGCTAATGCATCAATAGTTTCCTTGCTAGGATTTTTGATATCAATAAGTCTTTTGTGTGTACGCATTTCAAATTGTTCACGAGAATCTTTGTATTTGTGTACAGCTCTTAAGATTGTATACTTTTCAATTTCAGTTGGTAATGGTACTGGCCCTGAAATTTCACCACCTGTTCTTTTAACAGTTTCAACAATTTTCTTAGCTGCATTATCAAGTACTCTATGATCGTATGCTTTAATTCTGATGCGAATCTTTTCTGTTGACATTTTAAATCCTCCCTTCGCCTATATCTAGTATAGACTTGCTCCGTGCAAATAACCCGACCTATCCAGGTTTGCTTTTTGTCAAAAATTCAATTTAACCTTAGAAAATGATTAACAACTTATCCTGGAGTGTCGACAACCTCGCACATCTAAGCAGTCACACGTAGTTAATTATAGCAGTTATGTTTTTTTTTTGCAAGCGTTTTTTGAACGATTTTGTTATTTTCCAATGGATTCTGACAAGTTATTGTTTTTTTGATTAGTATTTTTATATTCTTTCATAATTAAAATGAGCTCTAATTTTTTTGCTTTTTATAATTTATTGATGCTCATTTTCTTTGCTTTTTGATATTAATTTAATTGATGCTGGTGCTACTATGGATTTTCCGTACTTTTTGTTTATGTTATCAATAGTTGTTTGGACTGTATCCGATGATGTTTTCACTTCATCTTGTTCAAATAATGACATTTGATAATCATTTTGCTCTGTTAGGTCAGCTAATCTAAAGCCAAGTAGTCTAATAGGATCTTTTTTATAATTTTTTCTAAATATTGAGATAGCTAGTTTATATATTTCAGTAATGTTATTGCTTGGTCTTTTTAATTTTTCTTGGGCTGAATAAGTTTCAAATCTGTTATTTTTAAAAATAACTGCGATAGTTTTAGCATACTGCTTTTTAGTTCTTAACGTCCTACTCGTTTTTTCTGCAAAGGCAAAGAGAAGCTCTTCTAATTTATCTTCATTTGTACAGTCATATACTAGCGTTTTGGATACGCTGATACTTTTATTTTTGTCCTTTTTTTCTTCTAATCTACTTTCATCGATACCATAAGAAGCATTTTTTAAATATTCAGCTTGTCCTTTAAAATGTCTTTTTAATACTTTAATATCGGTTTTTGCTAAGTCTTCTACTGTATATATATTAAGTTTATTTAACTCTTCTTTTGTCTTTCGACCAATGAATAATAAATCTCCTACGTCTAATGGCCATAATTTTTGAACTATTTCATCTTTTAGCAAAGTATGCACTTTATCCGGCTTTTCAAAGTCTGAGGCCATCTTTGCACAAAGCTTATTATTACCAATGCCAACGTTTACGGTGTAGCCAAATTTTGCTTTTATGTCATCCTTTATATAATAAGCTAGTTCTAAGTAATTTTTATATAAGTATTTAGTACCAGTCATATCTATAAAGCACTCATCTATAGAAAACTGTTCCATACTTGGTGAATATTGTGATAGATATGTAAATAATTCTTTTGACTTTTCTGCATACCATTTATAATCTGGTGCAAAAACTTTTAAGCCAGGACACTTCTTTCGTGCTTGATAAAGAGTTTCGGCAGTTACAATATTATATTTTTTAGCAATAGGTGACTTTGCTAGGACAATACCTTTTCTTTCTTTTTCGTTTCCAGCTATTACCGCTGGTATTTTTCGAATGTCTTCTTTATAGCCTTCATTAAGCAGTTTAACTGCTGTCCATGATAAAAAAGCATTATTAACATCTATATGAAATATAATTCTTTCTTTCATGGTATCCCTCCAAAACTATTTTAGAACATTTTTTCGCTTTTTTCAATCGAACTTTAACTTTTTTTCTGTACATTTATAGTTTACATATTATTTTTGAAATTTAGTACATAATAAATCTAGTTGGTGATATTATGAATAAATATGAAGTTAATATTTATGAACAAATTGCACGAAATATTAAAAAGTATAGACAGAAGGCTGGAATTACGCAAGCTGTCTTAGCTGAACAAGTTGGTGTTTCACATGAATTCATCAGGCGAATTGAGTCGAAAAAAGGTGTTAAAACTTTTTCAGTCGATACAATTTGGAAAATATCTCTAGCTTTGAACATTGAAGTTGGAAAATTATTTGAAATAGATATAGATGAAGTAGTAAATTCATAAATAGTACTTAAGGACAGTTAACGCTGCTTTTTAATTAAAAAACCTTTAAGGTCAATTTAAACTTTAAAGGTTTTTTAATTATCTTTTAAATAATAGTGTCTTATCGGCTTTAGCTCTTCATCTAATTCATAACAAATTGGATTTCCAGTTTCTATTTCTAGTTTCATTATTTCTTCATTAGATAAGTTATCTAAATACTTAATTAGTC
>CAVIRY010000187.1:0-5751 GCA_963645255.1 bacterium | reverse complement strand
CGTAAACTATTTCCATGAGCAACTATTATTACTTTTTTATTTTGTAATAAATCTTTTTTGATATCAGTATCCCAGTATTTTATAACTCTTTTAACTGTATCTAGTAGATTTTCAGTTGTCGGTATATCTTCTTTTCGCAGATCTTTATATTTAGAATCATTACCAGGATACCTTTCATCTGTAACTTCTAAGGCAGGAGGTCTAACATCGGCACTACGTCTCCATAAACGAACTTGTTCTTCACCATATTTTTCTCTAGTATCATCCTTGTTTAATCCTTGTAAAGCTCCATAATGTCTTTCATTTAGACGCCAACTATATTTTATCGGAATGTTCTTTTCACTTAGTTCTTCTAAAATATAGTCTAAAGTATCATTAGCCCTTTTTAAATATGATGTATAAGCCACATCAAATGTATAGCCTAATTCTTTTAATTTTTTTCCTGCTTCTTTAGCTTCTTTTATACCTTGTTCAGATAGACCTACGTCTGTCCAACCAGTAAATCTATTTTCTAAGTTCCAAACACTTTGACCATGTCTTACTAATATTAACTTTATCATTGTTTTCCTCCTATATTTTCTTGTCATTTAAGCAAAACACTGCATATACAGGTATATATCTAACTTCTTTCTTTGTAGAAAAGTTGTTTTCTGTTATACGGTATGCCTGTTGTGTTATATATTTCTTTATAAATACTGATAATGATTTAGCTTTAGACATACTTTTTGTTGCTATTTCAATTGGAATAATTTGACCTAGTCTATTTTGAATTACAAAGTTAACTTCTGCTTTTCCTTCGGACTGATAATAATATAATGAATATCCTGCTTCTACTAATGTTTTAGCAATATGATTTTCATATAAAGTTTCTTTTATTTTCTCGTCTTTTGCAAATTGTTTTAAATTTAAATGTAACATAGTAAATAGCAGACCATCATCTGGTAAGTATAATTTAAAGCTATCTGTTTCCCGGCAACTACTTAATGGTGATTTTACGCTTTTGATTTTGAAGCTACGATATACTAATTGATTATTTACTAGGTAATTGATAGCACTCTCATACTCTTTGGCTCTTTTTCCTGGTCCAATGCAACCATATTGAAATTTTTTATTTTCTTTTCTTAATTGATTAGGTATAGAATTAATTACTTCTATGCCTCTTGGTATATCGATTAGGACTTTATTAAGACTTATTTCTTTCTTATATATATCAATTACTTTTTGCTTTATAGCGTCTATTTCATAAATTGTTTTGCCATCTAGAGCAGCTTGAACTACTTCTGGTAGACCTCCTATCATTAGATATTCTTGAAATAAATCTAAAGCAACTTTATGAAAAGGACATAATTTGTGTTTTGTATAAGATTCTCTTATTAGTTCAGCTAAACTCTTCTCTCCTTTAGCCCAAAGATATTCTTCAAAGTCCATTTCATTCATACCTTTAAATTGTAGTTCTTCACCTTTAAATTCATTTAGTCTTTCACGACGTGCTGTTATCGCAATAATATGATACTTACTGCGTTCACTTCCAAATAATTTTAAGCCTTTAACTATATCTAGATTATCTAAGTTATCTAGAATAATTAAAGTATCTTCTTTTAATATTGTTTCTCCGGAGGTTAAAGATAAATTTAAGATGATTTTATCTATATTTTTTTCCTTGGCAAATAGTTCTATTATTTCATCATTATTTTCTGTATTGAAGTAGACTACGTTTTTATATTCTTTTTTTCCAAAATTTAATACAGTAAAAGTTTTACCAATTTGCTTAGGTCCATAGAGTATTAATGGCTTTCTTATTATATCTTTTTGCCATTTTTTAAAAAAATCTTCTATTTTTCGTTCCATAAACTGTTACCTCCATACATATTTTATAAATTAAGTATACTTTTTTATTTTTGTTTAGTCAAGGTTTTAAGAACGAAAAAAGTCCTACAAGGACTTAATTGTTTGTTGCTACTATATTAAATTCTAAACGTAGTTTATCAGCTACGGTAACTATAAATTCTGAATTTGTTGGTTTTGCTTTATCAATATCTACGCTATGTCCAAAGATATCTTCCATTAATTGCCAGTTACCTCTGTTCCAACTAACTTCGATAGCATGTCTTATTGCTCTTTCAACTCGCGATACTGTAGTTTCATACCTTCTAGCAATTTCTGGATATAACTCTTTTGTTATGCCTCCTACTAATTCTGGCTTTTCATATACTAAAGTTATACCTTCACGAATATATTGATAACCTTTTATATGGGATGGTACGCCTAATTCGTGTAATGTATTAGTAATTGATTTTTGTAAGTTATTATGATACAAATCAATACTTTTGCCTGCAAATTTTATTCCCTCTCTTAATTCAATTATTCTTTTCTCTAAGTCAGCTAGTTCAAATGGTTTTAAGATAAAATAGCTTACTCCCATTTCTGATACTTTTCTAATCATATCTTGTGCATTATATGAAGTTAGGATAATAACATCTTTGTCTATTTCCTTCTTTTTCATATGTTCTAATACAGCTATTCCATCTTTGACTGGCATAATCAAATCTAACAATATTATGTCATACTCATCTTTCTTTTTATCGACTAATAGCATTCCTTCCGCTCCGTCGTATGCTGTTAAAGCTACATTTATATCAGCATTATCATTAAAATATTCCTTAATCATTTCCACTAAACTTTTGTTGTCTTCGATGATTAATAAACGTGTTTTTTCCATCTTTTCTCCTCTCATATACTACCACGCATTTTAATTATATAACATAGTTCGATAAATTGATAGGCAAAAAAAAGACAACTTTTGTCGAAAGTGTCCAATTTGTCTAATTTTCTATTTTTTCAATGAGTAATTGTACTTTATCTATTTGTAAACTTAGTCTGCCAACGAGATACCCATCAACAATATTTTCTTTATCTAGCGTTTCTATATTTTCATTGTTGACACTGCCACCATATAAGATTAAATTGTTAGGGTAGTACTCTTTTATATGATTGACTACTTCTTTTATCTCTTGGCCAGATGGTATTATTCCTGTACCAATGGACCAGGTTGGCTCATAAGCAATAATTATTTTTTCGATTTTCTCCTGTGATAATCCGAAAAAAGATTCTTTCAGATCGTTTATAATAACCTCTTCTGCAGCATTTGTTTTCTCACTTTCACCAACACATAATATTGGTGTAATGTCACTGGCTAATAATTGCGTTATTTTTCTTTTTATGTCTTTAGATGTCTCACAAAATAAATTTCGTCTTTCGCTATGTCCTACAAGAGAATATTTAATGCCTAGTGATTTTAACTGGTCAGCAGATACTTCGCCAGTGTATGGTCCTTTTCCGTAAGCACTAACGTTTTGACTACCAAGTTGTATTCCTTCTATACTACTAGATAAATAAATATTGGAAGGAAATAAAATTACTTTGGTATTTTTATATTTTAGATTTTTTAATTGTTCTTTATATAAAATAAATTCATCTTTTGTCAAATGACATTTATTATTAAGTGCTACTATCATATTATTCCTTTCTTATTTTCTTGGTTATCATCGATATTATGCCAAACCTATCTTCATTTTCTTTATCAATAAGAGCCCTTTTATATACTTCAAGAACTCTTTCGGCATAGCTTGCAGAACTACAATGCTCAGCTTGAATCCTAGCCTGGTTATCATATTTTTCTAGCATAGATCTATCAGTATATAACATTAACACTTTTTCGATATATTCTTTTTCTGTTTCAAATATAAAACCATTTAATTCATCTGTAACTGTTCCTAAAAAAGATTCATCATTTATACATAATGGCACAACACTTGCGGCCATGGCTTCTATAACAGTTAGACCTTGAGTTTCAGTAGTTGACGCCGTTGCGAAAACATCGGCACAATGGTAATAAAATGGCATTTCTTCCCAGGCTGCTTTCCCAGTAAATATAACATTTTTACTTATACCTAAGTCAATTGAAAGTTGTTCATAAATTTCTTTATCGGGACCGTCTCCTACAATAACTAGTTTTATGTTAGAATGTTTTTCAACTATTTTTTGGTGAGCATTTAGTAAAAATTCAACGTTTTTTTCAGAAGCTAGTCTACCAACAAATAGTATGACGAAGTCTTTCTTTTGAATATTTAATTTTTTCTTTAATGCTTGCACATAACTTTTATCCACATTTTCTGTGTAAAAACGTTCTACTTCTATTCCGGTTGGTACTATATGTATGTTTTTTGTAAACTCATATTTTTCTTTAAATAGTTTGTATATTTTTTTTGTTGGGACAATAAGTTCGTGTGCTGTTTTATCGCAATAGAATTTTGTTAAGTACTCAACTATCTTTTTACTAGATTTATCAAAGTAACCATGTGTTATATAGTGAGTGTAGTCTTCATATAAAGTGTGATACGTGTGAACTAATGGTATATCAAATTGTTTAGCTAGCAAACGGGCAAGGATACCTATACCAAATTCGGTATGAGAATGAATTACATCTAATTTCCAATTCTTCATTGTATTAATCATGGATAAAGGATAGATTCTACTAAGACGATAGTCATAAATACCAATAGGAATTCCTGGAACTCTTACGATTCTTTCTTCTTCGTCATATTCATATTTTAAAGCATTATCACTAACAGTAACAACATAGACCGTGTGTCCTTTTTTCTCTAATGCTTTTTTTAGCATCGCAACACTTGTTGATACTCCATTTATGTATGGAGGATATGAATCTGTAAATAAACCTATTCGCATATTTAATCAGTCTCCTTTTCAGTACTAAATAAGAAGCCACCTAAAATCATACCAAAATAGTATGTTATAAATCGCCAAACAATTAGTAGAGCATTTAGTAATACTGTTGGCATAAAATTACCAAAGAATTTTATAAAGCTATATTCTATTCCACCTGAAGCACCTGGAATTGGTACAAAAGAACCTACTATTAATACATAAGCTGATGAAGTTATGGCGGTCATTGGATTTAGACTAGTAAAGTCATGAAGACCATACATAATAAATAATGGAATTATATATAGACAGGTTAGACTAATGAAGTTTATTAGTACTCCAAAGATAAATATTTTTCTTTTTCCTAATAAATCTTTAGAAACATCATGAAATTCTTCTAATTTTTCATCCCAGTATGCTTTAGCTTTTGGAATATTATTTATAATTTTAATTTTTCCTAAAAAGGTAATTATCCAATTAGATACTTTACTAGTTATAGTTTTAGATAACATTATAACATATAAAGCTACAGCTACAATTACATTGATTATAAACCCTAGAAGGACTAAGTGTTGAAGTAAAGCTACTTTAGGAAAAAGATTAAATGTCCAATTACAGGCTACTGCTATAACACCATAGATAACTAGGGCTGTTTGATAAAATATGAAATTTTCTATAGTAACACTGGTTGCTTTACTTACTTTTATTCCATGTTCAGCTATCATATATACTTCCATTGGCTGTCCCCCTGTAGAAAATGGAGTTATACCATTAAAAAACTGAGTTATTATATTATGTTTTATAGCTTCCTTGAATGTTAATTTGTCTTTTTCATTTACGCTTTTATATATTATATAAGCTTTTGAAACAATATATATAAAGTATAATAGTATGGCTATTAAAAGATAAAAGAGATTTATTTTTGATAGTGTTACAACTATACTTTCTAAATTATCTTTTAAAAGTAAAAAGAGTACTATTATAGTAATTATTAATAAAATTATACTGTTTTTTTTAATGTTTCTTATT
>CAVIRY010000186.1:0-2290 GCA_963645255.1 bacterium | reverse complement strand
GAATTACCTATTAAGACAGGTGATAGAACACCAGGTTCAACTTCTTTTGTACCTAGTTCAGCTGGATTATTAATAGCTAGTTATATTATTAAGATTTTTATAAATGAAGACAAATAAAACTCAAGGTTTTTTCTTGAGTTTTTTAATTTAAAATTTTCTGTATAGACCAACGGCTTTTCCTAGAATTGTTACTTCTTTTAAAATTATTGGTTCCATAGTATCATTTTCTGGTTGTAGTCTGAAATGTCCAGCTTCTTTATAGAAAGTTTTTACGGTTACCTCATTATTGGAATTCATAGCGATAACTGTGTCTCCATTGTTAGCTGTATTCTGACGTTCAACAATTAAAATGTCGCCATCATATATTCCTACATTTATCATTGATTCACCAGATACTTTTAAAGTGAATATTTCTTTTTTAGGATTTATTAAGTTTGTTGGAATAGCAAAATATTCATCAGGTGTTTCAATTGCTTCAATAGGGCTACCAGCAGTTACTTTTCCTAGTAATGGTACTTCAGATATTTTTTCAGCTTCTTTAGAATACTCATTAGGTACTAGTATTTCAATTGTTCTGTTTTTACAGTTTCCCTTTTTTATGTATCCTTTTTCTTCTAATTTAGTTAGGTGAAAATGAGTAGTTGCTGAAGAACTTAAATGAGCTGCAGCACCTATTTCTCTAACTGTAGGTGGATAACCGTTTTTGGCAACCAATTTTTTAATTATTTGTAATATATATTCTTGACGTGCAGTAAGTTTTTCCATAATTATATTTCCTCCTTTATGTATCTAGTTTAACATTATAATTGTAAAATGTCAAACAAATGTTTCGAAATGTTATTGACACAAACAAACGTATGACGTATAATTGAATTGTAATTGAAAAGGAGTGATGATTATGACAATAAGAATTAATTTAAAGAAAGGATTATTTATATTAGCGATTTATAGCTTTATGACTTTATGTTTATTTATGGCTTCTGATCATTTGAAGAGACTTGAAAATAATTATAATAATAGTAATACTTATGTAAATATTGATAAGTAGTTAGGAAAATAATAATTGTTTGTGTTATACTAATTAGTAGGTGATACAATTATGAAAAAAATTATTTTAGTAGATGGTAATAATCTTTTATTTAGAAGTTTTTACGCTACTGCTTATCAAGGTGTTATCATGAAGAACTCTAAGGGTTTTCCTACTAATGCTTTGTATGGCTTTATTAATATGATGAATAAAATTATTAAGGAAGAAGAGCCTAATTATATACTTGTGGCATTTGATAAAGGAAAAACCTTTAGACATGATAAATATGATTCTTATAAAGCTGGTCGTAGTGAAATGCCCGATGAGTTAAAATTACAGTTTCCTAAAGCTAAAGAAGTATTAGATGCTTTTGGAATTAGGCATTTTGAAATTGATAATTATGAGGCTGATGATATTATAGGTACTTTGGCAAGAATTGTAGATGAAGAGGATGAGTTTATTGCGACTATTGTTAGTAGTGATAAAGATTTATTACAATTAATTAGTGATGAAGTTGTTGTTAAGCTATTAAAACAGTCAGGTTATATTATGATGGATAGAGATGAGTTTATGAAAACTTATCAGGTTGAGCCCGCTAGAATGGTTGATTTAAAAGCTCTTATGGGTGATACTAGTGATCATATTCCTGGGGTAAAAGGAATAGGTGAAAAAACAGCTATTAATTTACTTTCTAAGTACGGTACTTTAGATAATTTATATGCAAATATAGATAGTGTTACAGGAAAGACAAAAGAAAAGTTATTAGCTGATAAAGATAATGCTTATATGAGTTATGATCTTGCTACTATATATAAAGAAGTACCATTAGATTTTACTTTGGAAGACTGTAAATATGGAATTACAGATAAGAATCAGTTAGCAAGAATTTTGGAAGAGTTAGAATTCCATTCGTTATTAAGAAAATTAGATTTAGAAGGTTCAGTTGAAGAGAAAAGGGAAGAAAAAGAAGAGACTAGAGAATTAGTTATAGATAATATAGAACAATTTAAAAATAAAGACTTTGCTTATTATCTAGAAACTAGAGGTTCCATTTATAGTAAGAGTGAAATACTTGGAATTGGTATTTATGATGGGGAAAAAGGGTATTTTATAAATAGAGATAATATTGAAAAATATAAAAATATATTTTCTTCTGATGTATGGAAATTTACGTATGACTATAAAAAGTCTTTAGTAGTTTTAAATTCTTTAGATGTTAAATTTAAAAATGTTTCATTTGATACAATGATAGCAGCTTATTTA
>CAVIRY010000185.1:0-2288 GCA_963645255.1 bacterium | reverse complement strand
ATTCAAATTACTACGTTATAATAAACCAGTTAATTGTATGAAATTAAAAGATAACGACTATGTCATTGCTAGTTTCCTAGAAACGAGTCCATATTTATTCCTAACAACAGACTCTGGTTATGGACTAAGCTTTAAAACTGAAGAAGTACCAGTTGTTGGTGTAAAAGCAGCAGGTGTAAAAGGAATAAAACTTAAAGACGACAATCTAGTATCAGTAAATCAATATGATCCAGAAAAAGATGAATTTATCTCTATCATTACCGAAAAAGGTACTGGAAAAAGAGTAAGACTAAGTGATTTTGAAATATCAACAAGGACTCGCCGTGGACTACAAGTAATAAGAGAAGTAAAAACAAATCCATACAAAATAATAAAAACATTTATTACAGATTCTAGAAATTACTTAGGTCTAAAAAATTCTGATATTAATAAGTGCAAAATAACGGAGTTGCCAATATCTGATCGTCACTCTACAGGTAGTCAGATAACTAAACATAATTTAACAGATGCTTACCTAGATGCAGTATTAGTAAGAAATAATAAAGAACAAATAAATTTAATTTCAGAAGAAGAAATAAACACCAAAGAAGAAGTAGAAGAAGAAAAACCTAAAAAAGAAAGAATTTCTTTAAAGGAGATAGATGATCGTCTAATGACTATAGATGATTTTCTAAAATAATATGGCCAATATAGATTATGAAAAGATAAATAAATATTTGAATAGCTACTGTTCCGAAATGGATAAGAGTTACTTTCTAGAAAATAGTATAATATTATATACTCTTACTCTTGCCTTCTATGAAAAACTAGTTGGCTCTATTATAAATTCCGAAAACGCTAAGACATTTCTAGAAAAAGATAAACAATATCTAACCTTAATTGAAACATTAGACATAGTTGAAAAATATATTGATAGTAAACTTCCAATGTACAAAGATAGATATGAGAAAGCTCTTGCCTCAGGAATAATTGATATAGTAGATGAAGATGACGAAGAAGAACTTGATAAAGAAAATTATGCAACTATTGATGATGACGGACATCATATTGTACATATTAGCCTAACACATACTATAAATGATCCTAATATACTTATTCATGAATTTTTACATGAATTAAATAGTTGTGATAAAGAAAGAAAATCTAGAAGATATATAGGTGAGGCAATATCAATATACTTTGAAATGGATTTTAATAAATTTTTAATAGAACAAGGTTTTAATAAAGAAGAAGTAGTTTCATTGTTACTAGCAAGAGTAAAAGAATCCTACCGTGCCTCTTTTGACGCACTTGAAGACTTTTCATTTCTACATTACTTCTATAACATAGGAGAAATAAGTGAAAATACATTTCAAGATCTGCTAAACTTTGATATACGTCCAAGACCAAGAAAAAAAGAAACGTTTAATGAAACACTTATTAATTTTCAAAAACTAATCAAAGAAAATCCAGATTATAATCCATTACGTACATACAGTTATGTTATAGGAACAATAATTGCACTATATGGAATGAGTCAAGGAGAAGATTTTCGTCAAAAAATGATAGAATTAAATGACTTAGCCAATTGCGGAAATGTAACAAAAATATTTAATCATATTGGCATAAATATTTACAATGACAAAAGTATAGAGAAATTAAATGAAGGATTAGACCAAGGATTAAATATAATAGAAAAAACTATTACAAAAAGAAGTTCAAAAGAAAAATAAAGGACTTCTTTTTCTTAACTTTTAGACATAATATTCAACAGGTGATATTATGTCTAAAGAAACATTTAAAATATTCGCAAAAAACCATCCAGAGTTAGCAACATCAGTTTTAAAAAACACAACAACTTGGCAAAAACTCTATGAAATATATGAAATCTATGGTGAAAGTAGTAATATCTGGAATACTTATATAACACCAAGTAATACCGCAAGTTCCCTAAATAAAACATCAACTTCATTTAAAGACTTATTTAACACTGTCAAAAATATAGACTTAGACTCAGTACAAAAAGGAGTTGAGAATCTTCAAAAAACAATAGGACTCCTTCAAGATATTGGTTTTACAAATACAAAAAGTACAAAGAATCTATATGAACCAAGACCATTGTATAAACATTTTGAGGATTAATACTTATGGATTTATATACAATTAATTATATAAAGAAAAGTCCTTTAATTTATACATATCTAAGAGAAAATTCATACTGGTATAAATATTTAAATAGGAGTCCAATGTACCTAAAACAAGTAGAAGAAGAAGCCAAAAAAAAATATAAGTTAACAGCAGCTGATAAA
>CAVIRY010000184.1:0-11831 GCA_963645255.1 bacterium | reverse complement strand
ATGTATGATGCTAGTAATAGATTAAATAAGTTTAGTTGTAACAATTTCGAAATAAAATATACTTATGATTCTAGCAATAATGTGGTTGAAAAAAAATATGAATTGAATGATACCTATCATGTATTAATAAATACAATTGATAATGAGGAGACTGTTACAGAAATAACCTATGATGAAGAAAAATATACTTATGAATATGATTCATTGGGCAGAGAAACAAAAAAAATAATAAATAATAATTTTCCAATCAACTATGATTACGTTACTAACGGAAAAAGAACAACAAGTCTATTAAAATCTATAGCATTTAACAATAATAAATATAAATATAGTTATGATAAATTAAATAATATAAAGGAAATATATTTTAATAACCAACTATATAAGAAATTTTATTATGATAGATATAACCAACTAGTTAAGGAAGAAAACTATATATCAAGAAAAACTCAAGAATATACATATGATATATTAGGGAATATCACATTAAGAACAGTAAAAGATATGAACAACGATGCAAATGTAGAAAATATAATTTACCAATACACAAATCAAAAATGGAAAGATCAGTTAACAAATTACAATGGAGATATTATAACATATGACACTATTGGAAATCCAATACAGATTGGAAATGACATTACATTAGGATGGATAAATGGTAGAATGTTAAATAATTATATAAATAATAACAAAAATTTAACAATTAACTATAAATACAATGAAGATGGCATCAGGGTATCAAAAATCATAAACGGAGTAAAAACAGAATATATGCTAGAAGATGAAAAAATAATATATGAAAAGAGAAATAATACAATCATATACTACATGTATGATTTGACAGGTATCTCTGGATTAGAGTATAATGATAACAAATATCACTTTATAAAAAATGTCCAAGGTGATGTTATTGGAATTTTAAACAGTAATAACCAAGTGATAGCGCATTATGATTATGATAGTTGGGGAAAATTAATAAGTATTAAAGATGATTTAGGAAATTTAATAACTGATACAAGCCATATAGGATATGTTAATCCATTTAGATATAGAGGTTATTATTATGATAACGAAACAGAACTATATTACTTAAATAGTAGATATTATAACCCTAGCTGGGGAAGATATATTAATGCAGATGGTATAATGGGAGCTAATAATGATGTTAATAGCTACAACTTATATTCATATGTATCAAATAATCCAATTAATATGGTTGATCCAGATGGAAATTTTGCAATTGCACTGCCTGCAGTTCCAGTAGCGGCCTTTTTACTAATTGGAGCAGCGGCGCTGATGATGCCACAAACAAGAGGGACACTATATAATATGGTAGGAATGATGGTAAATGAATTCACCTCATCAAGTCCTAAGTCGAATAGTTCAACAGCAAAGCCAAAAAAATCAAAATCAAAAAAACAAGCAGATAAGAAAGATGAAAAACGTTATTTTGTATATACTCTTAGAGACAAAAATACTAATAAAGTAGAATATGTAGGAAGGACGATAAATATTGAAAAAACAGAAGCAAGGCATCACAAAAACATATATAGAAGCCATTTAAAAATAAAAACAGAGTATTCTTTAATAAGTAAAATTCAAGCAAGAGGAATGGAACAGATATTAATAGAAAAATGTAAAACAAAAAACAAAAATCAAGAGTTTCCAATGAATAATCAAATAAATGGTATGAGAGATGATCATCCATACTACAAAGAATATTGGGATGCCGCTATGTTACTGATAGATGAACACATTGTAAGCTGTAATTAAGGAGGAAAGAAATATGAAAAGGGAATGGGGTCCAGGAATTTATCAAAATGATATAACTGAAGAAATTAGAGAAGAATATCTAAATTGGATAAGAGTAGGAAAAACAAATCAAGAAGCTGCAGAAGATATGTTTGAATATTATAAAGATTATTTAGAGACTGAAGAAGATTATGGTATTCTTACTATAGCCTTGGCTGATATTCAATGGAAATACGGGATGTTGTTACCAGAAATAAAAGAAAGAGCTTTAGAATATATAAACTCAGGTATTGATTATAAAAGATGGAATAATACAAGAACATTGGAAAAAAGAAAAAAAATACTAACAGAATTAGCTTCAAGGTTAAACTCACCACAACCATCGGAAAAGAAAATAAAACCAATCAAATTTATAAGGAGAAAATGGAAAGTGGGAGACATAATCATTTATAAAATAACAGATAGAAAATATAAAAATCTTGATTGGTATGATACATATGTAGCATTTAAAGTAATTGGACATGTAAAATATGGTGCAGGAGCAGGATTGAATCCTCAAAAATATTATCATAAAAGAGATGTAGTAGAATTATATGATGCCTACTGGGATCACAAGCCAACATTGGATGAAATTATGCAGGAAAAGTTATATCAAGAAGAAAAAGATATAATGTTTTTTAGTGAAAGGGAAATAAAAAAACTAAATATGGAGACCTTGAGTTCACCAATGTCCAGTGATATTGAAAATGAAATAAGTTTGATAGGGATTCCATTTATTAATGCTGGCAATATAGATTACGTTATGAATGCGATTCTAAATAAACGAAAAAGAAATGATGGATAAGGCCCTATTCAATGGTAAAGTAACACTACCAATATAAATTCAATATTTATAAAATAAGTAATATGATAACAAAAACTTCGAATCACACATGTAATTCGAAGTTTTTTTGCATTTGAAAGGAGAAAAAATGGAAATTACATATGCAATAATTGTAAGCCTTGTTACCTATGTATTAGGAGCAATAACTAAAATATTTATTAATAAAGTTCCCAATAAATACATCCCAATACAAAATGTTATTATAGGAATAATAAGTGGATGTATTTGTTTTTGGACACAAATAGAAAATGATTTTGTTGATTCAATTGTTTTATGTCTTATGGCTTCTACTGCTGCTGGGGGAATAGCAGAATTAGTTAAAACAAATAAAAATAAGGAGAAAGACAATGAAAAGCAATGAATTTGTAAGCATAGCAACAAAAATAGCTATTAATTATAAAACTTTATATATATTAGGAGCGTTCGGTGTGCCAATGAACGAAAAGAATATACGTTTAAAAGAGGTTATAATACTACCAGTACAAAAAGATATAAAATAAATTACAAAGTAAATACTTTTATAAGCTTATAAAAAAAGTTCGTCTGAATAACTAATAATAAATTAATAAAAGTAAAAAAATACTCAATAATTTTATTATTAATTTAGCTGCGTCTTTATCTAAGCATTAGGTTCAAATAGAGTCACAAAATCTCCTTGACCAGAAATGAAAGCTCCTGACATTGCCGCAAAAGCGATAGATGTATCAATAGACAAATCTTTCTTTGGATCAATTCCATTTTGCTTAAGAGCCCATTCAAATGTCATCTCAGGCATACCCCCGTATCGTCTTTAAAAAAGATGAATTTTATAGTGAATAATTCATTAATTTATGCAACGTTTTAACTGTCAATGACCTTTACTTATCAAAAGCAATATGATATACTCAAGGTAACATAGTATAGTAGGTGAGAATACATGAGACTAAAAAAATATATAGGCATATGTCTAATATTTATACTAGCCTTAATTTTATCAGGATGTGGAAAAAACGAAAATGAAATCATCATGGTAACAGAAGCTGGATTCGCTCCATATGAATATTATGAAAACGGTGAAATAGTTGGAGTTGATGTCGCTATAGCGGAAGAAATTGCAAAAGAACTAGGTAAAAAACTAGTCGTAAAAAATATAGACTTTGACTCAATTGTAAGTGAATTAAAATCGGGTAAAGCAGACTTTGCTGCAGCTGGTATGAGTATAACTGAAGAAAGAAAAAAACAAGTAGATTTTACAATTGAATACGTAACTTCAAATCAAGTTGTAGTTGTAAAAAAAGATAGTTCTTTAAATGACATAACACAACTAGATGGAAAAAGAATTGCTGTTCAACTAGGAACAGTTGGTGATTCATATGTAACAGAAAATTACAAAAATTCTGAAATAAACAGACAAAAGAAATTTTTAGTAGCAGCAGAAGCTGTAAAAAACAATAAAGCAGACTGTATAGTAATGGATCAAATTCCAGCACAACAACTAGTAAGTCAAAATCCAGAACTAAAAATACTAGATGGAATTTTATTTAAAGATAGTTACGGCATGGCTGTCAAAAAAGGAAATACAGAATTACTAGATAAAATGAATACAGTATTACAGAAATTAATAGATGAAGGAAAAATTGAAGAATACATAATTGAATACAGTAAATAAGAAGAGGTACCATGGAAAAATTTATCAAATTTATCAATAACGTATATGAACAATTTTATCAAACACTAATTGAACAAGACAGATATCGCTTTATTCTAGAAGGTTTAGGCAAAACTTTAATTATTGCCTTTTTTGCCGTGATTCTAGGTGTCATTTTAGGTGGACTAGTTGCCTTAATTAGAAACTATCATGAAGAAACCAAAAAAGCAAAAGTAGCCAATTTTATATCAAAACTCTATGTAACAATTATTCGTGGTACTCCAGCAGTATTACAATTAATGATTATATATTATGTCATATTTAGAACTGTTGACATAAATACAATTCTAGTTGGCGTAATTGCTTTTGGTATTAATTCCGGTGCCTATGTATCAGAAATAATAAGAGCAGGAATTAATTCAATAGATAGAGGACAAAAAGAAGCGGCTGATTCACTTGGTTTAACATATAGAGAAACAATGAAATCAATAATCTTACCTCAAGCCATTAGAAATGTTTTACCAGCACTAAGTAATGAATTCATCACTTTATTAAAAGAAACTTCCGTAGCAGGATACATTGGAATAATAGACCTTGTAAAAGCCGCAGATATTATAGCATCAAGTACATATAACTATTTCTTCCCATTAATAATCATTGCGATTATTTATCTAATTCTAACAATAGGACTATCAAAACTATTGACAATATTTGAAAAGAAGGTGTTAAGTCATGCTAGAGGCTAAAAATATTGAGAAAAGTTTTGGAAAATTAAAAGTACTAAAAGGTATAAATTTAACCGTGAATCAGGGACAAAGAATAGTTATCATTGGCCCATCAGGTTCCGGAAAAAGTACTTTTCTTCGCTGTTTAAATTTGCTAGAAGAACCAAGTAAAGGAGAAGTTAGATATAATAACGTAAAACTAACAAACGATAACAAATTACAAATGCGTAAAAAAATAGGTATGGTTTTTCAAAACTTTAATCTATTCACTAACTTAAACGTTTTAGATAATTTAATACTTGCTCCTGTAAAAGAAGGAGTCTTAACAGAAAAAGAAGCTTTAAAAAAAGCTGATAAATTATTAAAAGAAATATCACTAGAAGATAAAAAAGATACTTATCCAAGTAGTTTATCCGGTGGTCAAAAACAACGTGTTGCGATAGCTAGATCATTAATGATGAATCCAGATATAATTCTTTTTGATGAACCAACATCAGCATTAGATCCAGAAATGATAGAAGACGTTTTAAATCTAATGAAAAGAGTAGCAGAAGAAGGAATGACCATGGTTGTTGTAACTCATGAATTAGAATTTGCTAAAGATATAGCGACAGATGTTTTGTTTATGGATAAAGGTGTTATAGTAGAATCAGGTACGCCAGATGAAATATTTAATCACCCAAAAACAGAGCGTTTAAAAGAATTTCTATCAAAAATAAAATAATTGTTTATTCATGGTATATCCATTGAAATAAACGAGTTTCACGACATCTCGTAAAAAAATCGTAAGTATTAATAAGGAGGATAAAATGGAAAAAATACATGTAACAAGTGAAATTGGAAAACTAAAAAAAGTTTTATTACATCGACCTGGTAATGAATTATTAAACTTAACACCAGATACATTATCAAGACTTCTTTTTGATGATATTCCATATTTACCAGATGCTATAAAAGAACACGACGAATTTGCAAATGCACTACGTAGTCATGGTGTTGAAGTAGTATACGTAGAAGATTTAATGGCAGATGTTTTAAACACAAGCGAAATAATCCGTGAAAAGTTTATAAGACAATACATATTTGAAGCTGGAATACGTACACCAAAATACAAAAATTTAGCATTTGATTATTTAAATAACATTACTGATAGTAAAAAACTAGTTTTAAAAACAATGGAAGGAATTCAATTATCTGATATTCCAAGAAGAAAAAGAGAAAAAGAAAAGTCTTTAGTAGACTTAATAGATGAAGAAGATAAGTTCATTGCAGAACCAATGCCAAACTTATACTTTACAAGAGACCCTTTCGCAAGTATTGGAGAAGGAATAAGTTTAAATAAAATGTATTCTATAACTCGTAGTAGAGAAACAATTTATGCAGAATATATCTTTAAATATCACCCAGATTACCAAGATCAAGTGCCATTCTATTATGAACGTTATAATCCATATCACATTGAAGGAGGAGACGTTTTAAATATCAATGACCATGTTCTAGCAATAGGTATTTCACAACGTACCCAAGCTGAATCAATTGATAGATTAGCAGAAAATTTATTTAAAGATCCAGACTGCAAAATAGATACAATACTAGCTTTCAATATTCCAGAAAGTCGTGCTTTTATGCACTTAGATACAGTGTTTACACAAGTAGACTATGATAAATTTACATATCATCCAGGTATCATGGGTACTTTACAAGTATTCGAAATCGTTGAAGGAGATGATCCTGATTCTGATAATGACCTAACAGTTACAGAAATCAATGCTCCATTAGATGAAATATTATCTAAATATGTTGGACAACCAGTAACATTAATTCCATGTGCCGGTGGTGACAAAGTTTCAGCAGAACGTGAACAATGGAATGATGGTAGTAACACATTATGTATAGCACCAGGAGTAGTAGTAGTTTATGATAGAAATAATCTAACAAATGATGTACTACGTTCATTTGGCTTAGATGTAATTGAAATTCATGGAGCAGAATTATCTCGTGGACGTGGAGGTCCTAGATGTATGAGTATGCCATTAGTAAGGGAGGACATATAATGAATTTACACGGAAGAGATTTTCTAAAATTAATAGATTATACTCCAGAAGAAATTAAATACCTTATAGAAGTTGCTATTGATTTAAAGAAGAAAAAACATGCTGGAATTCCACATGATGAATTAAAAGGAAAAAACATAGTTTTACTTTTTGAAAAAGATTCAACTAGAACACGTTGTGCTTTTGAAGTAGCAGGATTGGATTTAGGTATGGGAGTTACTTACTTAGGACCAACAGGATCACAAATGGGTAAAAAAGAAACAATTGCTGATACTGCTAGAGTATTAACTAGAATGTATGATGGAATTGAATACCGTGGTTTTGATCAAGAAATAGTTGAAGAAATTGCTAAATATGCTACAGTTCCAGTATGGAATGGTTTAACTAATGAATTTCATCCAACTCAAATGTTAGCAGACTTAATGACAGCATATGAACATTTTGGAAAGTTAGAAGGATTAAATTTAGTATTCCTAGGTGATGCTAGAAATAATGTTGCCAATTCTCTTATGGTAATTTGTTCAAAATTAGGAGTTAACTTCACTTGTTGTGCACCAAAGGACTTATTTCCAGCTAAAGAATTAGTTGAAACTTGTCAAGACTTTGCCAAAGCATCAGGAGCAACAATTACATTAACAGAAGACGCTATGGAAGGTACTAAAAATGCAGATATTTTATACACAGATGTTTGGGTATCTATGGGCGAAAAAGAAGAACTTTGGGAACAAAGAATTAATTTGCTTAAACCATATCAAGTAAATAAAGAAATTATGGCAAATGCTAATCCTAATGCAATATTCCTACATTGTTTACCATCATTTCATAATACAGGAACAACAATTGGTAAACAAATATATGAAAAATATGGCTTAAAAGAAATGGAAGTAACAGATGAAGTGTTTGAATCAAGTCAATCAAAAGTATTTGATCAAGCAGAAAATAGGCTTCATACTATTAAAGCCGTAGTATATGAGACACTAAAATAATGAAAAAAACAATAGTTATCGCACTAGGTGGCAATGCTTTAGGCAAAAGTCCAGAAGAACAATTGGAATTAGTAAAAGGAACAGCAAAAAATATTGTTGATTTAGTTGAAGAAGGAAACAAAGTAGTAGTATCACACGGAAATGGACCACAGGTTGGTATGATTAACTTAGCAATGGAAGAGTCACATAAAAGTATTAATTCACCAGAAATGCCATTTGCTGAATGTGGAGCAATGAGTCAAGGTTACATTGGATATCATCTTCAACAGTCAATTCAAGAAGAATTAGCAAGAAGAAATATAAAGAAAAACTGTGTAACTGTAATTACACAAGTAGAAGTAGATAAAAATGATAAGGCTTTTCAAAATCCAACTAAGCCCATAGGAAGTTTCTATACAAAAGAAGAAGCTATTAAATTGGAGAAAGAAAAAGGATATTGTATGAAAGAAGATTCTGGTAGAGGTTATCGCCGAGTAGTAGCAAGTCCTAAGCCAATAAAAATTGTCGAAATCATGAATATACATGATTTAGTAGAAGATGGAAATGTAGTAATTGCCTGTGGAGGAGGTGGAATACCGGTAATTAAAACCCAGGAAGGTTATGAAGGTGTTGATGCAGTAATAGATAAAGACCGCACTAGTGCCAGATTAGCCCTTGATTTAAATGCAGATGCTCTTCTAATTTTAACAGCTGTAGACCAAGTTTATCTAAATTATAAAAAAGATAATCAAAAAGCCTTAAGTGACTTAACAATTAGACAAGCAACTAATTTAATCAAAAATAAACAAGTAGCAGAAGGAAGTATGCTACCAAAAGTAGAAGCCTGTATTGAATTTGCTAAAGAGTCAGATGGCTATGCTTTGATAACATCATTAGAAAAAGCTAAAGAAGCTTTAGAAGGAGAAACAGGTACAATTATAAGAGGAAAAAGGAGTAAAAAAATGTCAAAAAGAAAAAAAGTAGGTAAAATGCTAAGTTCCTATACTATTATCATTATTTTGATAGCCGCTTTAGCAATCCTTTCATGGATAGTGCCTACAGCAACATATCATACTGAGATATTAGATGGAAGAGCATGCGTCGAAACATATAAGGAGTCACAAGATTCTATAACTAGCTGTGAATTTGAAAATACAAATGGTACTGTAGAAACACTTGAAGGATCTGCATGTACTGCAAAATTAGATGAAAACCAAGATATAGAACCAGTAAGTTGTACAATTGATGTATTAAACGATGGTTCTGGAACTGAAAAGGCAAAACTATCAGATGTTTTATTATCACCATTTTTAGGTTTTGCAGATGCAGTTGACGTTGCTATATTTATTATGGTTTTAGGAGGATTGCTTGCTGTTATAAATGCAACAGGAGCACTTGAAACTGGTATTCAAGTACTTATTAAAAATTTAAAAGGAAATGAGTTAGCCTTAATACCAATATTAATGTTTATCTTCTCAGTATGCGGTACTACATATGGTATGCTAGAAGAAACTGTTGGATTCTATGCATTACTTGCTGCTACAATGGTAGCTGCCGGTATGGATACAGTAGTAGCATCAGCAATTGTATTATTAGGTGCTGGTTCGGGATGTTTAGGTTCAACTATTAATCCATTCGCTGTAGGAGCTGCAGTAGCTGCACTACCAGAAGGAACAGTAGTTAACCAAGGTATAATTATCTTTATTGGAACACTACTTTGGCTTTCAACATTAGCTATTTCAATTTACTTTGTAATGAAATATGCTAGAAAAGTAAAAGCTGATAAAGGTTCAACAATTCTTAGCTTAAGAGAACAACAAAAGATGGAAAAGAAATATGGTAAAGAAAAAATAGAAGATGATGTTGCTTTAAACGGTAAACAAAAGTTAACTTTAATTTTATTTGGATTAACTTTCTTAGTCATGATTATTGGATTTATCCCTTGGGCTGACTTTGGAGTTACTATCTTTGATAATTGGACTGGCTGGCTAACAGGAAGTTCATTAGGTAGCTGGTGGTTCAATGAAGCTGCCCTATGGTTCTTAATTATGGCAATCATTATAGCAGTTGTTAATAAAATGGGTGAAAAGAAATTCATTGATACATTTGTTGATGGAGCAGATGACATGATTGGCGTTATTTTAGTTATCGCTGTTGCTAGAGGTGCTAGTGTTTTAATGAAAACTACATTATTAGATAACTACATTATCTACAATGCTGCTGAATTATTAAGAGACGTTCCTGGCTTCTTATTTACACCATTTAACTATATAATTCACATAATACTATCTGTATTAGTACCATCATCTTCAGGTTTAGCAACACTATCAGCACCAATTATTGGACCATTAGCTGCTCAACTTGGACATAGTGTTGAAGCTACTGTAATGACTTTAGTTGCTGCAAACGGACTTGTAAACTTAATAACTCCAACTTGTGGAGCTATCATGGGTGGTCTAGCTTTAGCTAAAGTTGAGTATGGTACTTGGGTAAAATGGGCATGGAAAGTAGTTTTAACAATCGCAATTGCTAACATTCTACTTTTAACATTATTTACACTAGTATTCTAAGAATAATTAATAAAGTATAAAAAATCTCGTATTATTTAATAGGAGGTTTTTTTATGCTAAAAATTATCTATAATAAACAAGGTCCAACACTAAAAAAAATACTAAAAAAGTATTTACAAAAAATTAGTAACAATGAATGACTATAAAGTAGGTATCTATTTAAGACTATCAAAAGATGATTCTAATACTAAAGAAAGTGAAAGTATTATAAGTCAAAGAAGCTATATAATGAATTACCTAAACGAAAATAATTACATACTATGTAAGGAATATGTCGATGATGGTATATCAGGAACTACTTTTGATAGACCTGGTTTAGAAGAATTATTACTCGATATAAAAAACAAAAAAATTAACTTAGTCGTAACAAAAGATTTATCCAGGCTAGGTAGAAATAATGGAAAAATGAGCATACTGTTAGATGAATATTTTGTTAAATATAATGTCAGATTTATCGCAATAAATGATAATTATGATAACTTTAATAATGAAACAACAGAATTAGTCTGGCTCAAAAATGGTATAAATGAAATGTATGCTTTAGATATATCTAAAAAAGTAAAAAGTAGTTTAAAAATAAGAAAAAAACAAGGACTATATACCGGCTGGAAAGCTCCATTCGGCTATAAAAGATCAAAGAAAGATTATCATAAATTAGTACCAGATAAAAATGCATCTTTAATTGTAAAAAAAATATTCAATTTAGCTCTAAAAAATAATTATTCACAAATAGCTAGAATCCTAAATAATGAAAATATAGAAACACCAAGTTCATATGCTAATATAAGCTATATGCATCCAGAATGGAGTCCAACAACCATAAAAGAAATTCTAACAAATCAAACATACTTAGGACATACTGTCCAAGGCAAAAGGAAAAAAATAAGTTACAAACTAAAAAAAGAAACAAAAGTAAAAGAAGAAGACTGGATAATTGTAAAAAATACCCATGAAGCAATAATTGATACTAATTTATTTAATCAAGTACAAGAAAAAATATCAAAAAGAAAAACCAAAAACAAAACAAAAACAACATATCTATTAAGCAATTTACTTTATTGTAAAGAATGTCACCATAGTATAAATATTTTAAAAAGTAAAGATAAAAAAAGACTTTATTGTAGTTGCTCATACTATAGAAGAAATCCTAAAAAGTGTTTACCACATAGTATGAATTATCAAAAATTAGAAAGTCAAATTAAAAATGAAATAAAAAATATAGTAGAACCAGTAATTAGTATTATTGAAAAAG
>CAVIRY010000183.1:0-3061 GCA_963645255.1 bacterium | reverse complement strand
ATCTAAAGGATATACAGGTAATAAATTAAATACTAATATACTATAGTGATATAGTGTTATCGTTTCATAATAATCAGGCATTATAAAAACAAGAATAAAATAAGCAATAAATTGAAATATCGGACCAGATATTAAAATTACGAACTCTTTAAATAATGAAATATTCAATGACATTTTAAACTTTGATATACCACCTAATGGATATATAATTATTTTATCAACTTCTACTCCAAGGATTTTAGCAGATATAAAATGACCTAGTTCATGAACTATTATTAAAAAACTTATAATAATAAAAATAGAAAAAGACGCAGTTATAATTGCTAGTAAGGCAAAGATATATACAAAGGGATTTATTTCAATATACTTATATATAGTCTTTATAATTCAAATACTTCCCATCTTTCGAAAATACCATATATAACTTTTCTCCCTTTACTTCTCCTAACAAATCCCCTTTTTCTACATAATCATATAGTTTTAACTCTATTGGCTCTACATTAGAGTAAAATACTTCTACTCCATTTATTTGCTCCACAATTATTGTTTGACCATATTCTTCTTTTTGACCTAGAAACACTATAACACCAGACTCAATAGCAGGTACCATATAATTATCAGTTACATTTAAAACACAACCATCCTTATAAATATTATCAGATTTATAAGTTAATTTTTCATTAAAAACAGGTTGTTCTTCCTGAATTACTTTATTTATAGGAAGAATACTTCCAAAATATTTTTGATAAATACTTTTAGCTACTCCAAATTTAAAACTACTTTCATAAATATTTTTAGTTATTATTTTCTTAATACTAGAATTATTTTTTACAGATATTAATCCTACTAATACAATTATCACTGTTAACATTAATCTTGTTAAAAATCCACGTACACTTTTCTTTAATACTAATTTTTTCTTTACTGTTTTCTTGCCCATAATTTTCTCCTTTATTAATCTTATGAACAAAAAAAATAAATATACGTTAATTTATATTTATCTTCTTATATTTTTTAGGCAATTTATTTAGTATTAATAATAATATTTCACTATAAATTATATTTAATAATAAACTATGTAAAATTTTATAAAATAATCTATAAAAACTCATTGGTACTAAATTAAATACTATAATAATTAAAGCATTTATTATTTCATATAATGATATAATTACTAATATTTGAATTATTATATTTAAATAATTTACTTCAAAGTTTTTATATATATACTTAGTTATAATAGCTAATATAAGAAATATTACAGTGTTATAGAAAAGCATATTGGTATAAAATAAATCATAAATTATACCAGTTATTATAATAGTTAAGTAATAATACTTTTCTTTTTTTATATAGAATGGATAAATTATAAATATACTTACTACAGTTAACATTGGAGTAAATAGCGAAAGTGCATTTACTGTGTAAGGCAAGAAGTTTGATAAGACTCCATCTAAAATAATGGATATAGCAATTATAATAGTAGGAATCATTAAGCTTTCTCCTTTAATACAGTTACATAATGAATATTACTAAAATTTTGATTTGTTTTTATATATAAAGTTTTACTTAAATTATATTTATCACTCTCTATTTTCTCTACTGTACCAATGTAAATTCCAGCAGGAAATAAACCAGCTAGTCCTGATGTTACAACAGTTGAATCTTTTTCTATATTAACTGTTTTATCTACCCAAATCACTTTTAGTAAATTATTTTTTTGATCATAGCCAGATAATATAGCATGTGTTTCTTCCTCATTATTTTTTATAGAAACACTAACTTTAAAATTAACATCATCAGCTGTAATTAATTTTATTTCACTAGAATTAGTGTATACTTTATTAATTTTTCCTATTAAACCATTCTTAGTTACAACTGCCATATCTTTTTTTAGACCATCTTTTGAACCTTTATCTATATTTAAAGTGTTGAACCAGTAACCTTTATTCCTAGACAAAACTGTAGCATTTACTGGAGTATACTCAGTTATAGTTCTATTTAGTTCTAAGGCATCTTTTAATTCTTGAATTTCTTTTTCCAACGACTCATTTACATTTTTTTGAATAAGATAGCTCTCACTTTGAGTAATATTTTTATCTTTATTTAATGCAGTAAAAGGATACATAAAGACTTTATTTATAAAGCTTGCTGCATCTTTTAAAATTACTTCTGCCACCATTTGACTATTACTTAGATAAATTGATGTAACTAAAGCTAATATTGATACAATTACACCAAAAATTATAATGTTTTTTCTTTGTTTATAATTCTTTTTTTTGTACATATAATCAGTCCATTCTCCAACAAATATTATATTATATTTTACCCTATCTTACAATTATTGATTCAAAATATTACCATGTTCATAGAAACTATAAAATGAATCGTCTCCTACTATAATATGATCAATTAATGGAATGCCTTGAATCTTACCTATTTCCATAAGCGACTTAGTAAAATTAATATCCGCTATACTTGGACATAAGTCATTACTAGGATGATTATGTAAACAAACTATACTTGATGCACTTGTTTTATATGCCTCCTTAAATATTTCCCTTGGATGAGTAATACTTTTATTAACTGTTCCCATAAATAATAATTTCCTTTCTATTAATTCTTGTTTCTCATTAAAATATAAACAATAGAATAATTCTTGTTTCTTACCTACAAATAAATAACGTGTTTCCTGCCAAATAGCTTCTGGATTATTTAACTTTTTTCTTTGTTTTATAATAGTTTTATAATTAATTCTTTTACCAAGTTCTATAGCAGCCAAAAGTTCTAAAGCTTTTACTTCACCTATTCCTTTTATTTTGGTTAATTGAGTTAGTGTTAAGTTTTTGAATTCTTCTATTGGATATTCAACTAAAATATTTAAAGCTAAATCTGTAGCATTCAAATTTCTTGTTCCAGTTTTTAATATTATTGCGATTAGTTCTTTATTAGTTATATTATTTATCCCATATTGTTTAACTCGCTCTCTTGGTCTTTCTTCTAATGGAATATCTTTTATTTTGTAATATATAATTACCACCTCATCTATATTATTCGGTGT
>CAVIRY010000182.1:0-3103 GCA_963645255.1 bacterium | reverse complement strand
TATCCAAATATTTCAAACTTTGGGTATAGTACAAGATGAAGATAATATAAGTAAAAAAGTATGCTTTTCAATATCAGCAGTTGTATCTACACTTATATATAATTTAAATATTACAAATGTAAATGATGGAAGTTTCTTAAAAGATGGAGAATTAGCAAGCTTCTTATTAGATGAAAACTCTGGTTGTAAGAAATATATTTCTGAATTAAGAGGTGTTTCTACAGATAAAAAAATGTCTAAAAAATATCCAATGATATATCAAGCATATGAAAGAGCCTTGGAAAATAAGAAAAAAGCAATAGAAACAAGAAATTTATTACTTGGTAGTAGTCTTACATTTGAGAAAAAAAGACAATTAAGAGAAAGCTTAATGGCAAGTGATGCAGATAAAAAAAGCTTAGATAGATTTTTAAAATTAGCTGATATTGATTTGAGTCCGGCAAAATACGCTAATGCTTGTGCAGACTTATTTACTTATATAATTGATAATCTTAATGAAGTAATGGATTTTTTACAAGAACATCCTGTAGATTTATCATCATTATCAAAAGAAGATATGAAAAGATTTGAACTTTATGTAGCTCATCAACATTTACAATATGCTGAAAGTGTATCTGGAATTGAAGCTAAACAAAGATTCTTATATTATGTATCAAATTATCTTTTAGAATTAGGAAATGATTTAGATGATGATTTAGAAATAGTAGTTGATGAATTTAAATCTACTATACCTGGTATTTCGGATAAAGAAGGATATATTGTTACTAATAAGTCATTAAAAGAAAGATATAAACAATTATTAATTAGTTATCCAGAGTTAAAAACAGTAACACTTAGTAGTTATGATTTTTCTAATATGAGTCCTGATGAAGTAGAAAAATTTATGAAAGATTATATAAAGGATTTATCTGCTAATTGGGAAATGATACCTGATGGGGAAGGTTTAGATGAGGCTTTTGCTAAGAATGTTAGTAAAAGGACATCTGGTATGAGTGAAGAAGAAAAAGAATGTTATAGAAAACATTTAACAGATCTTTATTTAGAGAAAAAGACGTTTCATGAGACATCTAATCCAATGTATACGCTTAGAGGTTTAAATACTTTTGATGGATATGTTGCTTATGTACATTCTAATGGAAAAATAGTTTTGGAGAAGTATTTTGAAAATGCTAGTACTGGTAGGGTTTCTACGGGGGACGCTATATATATTATGGATTCAGATGATTTTCATAGATTATCACAATTAAGTAAGAGAGAATTAATTAATAGTAATCAGTGTAAAAGAGTGGTACATAGAGGTAATTGGCAGAGCAGAGTATTAGCTGAAATAAGAGAAAATACTGATAGTGATAAAAGTAGTAGTGTTGTTGCGAATGATGGTAAGAGTTTAGTTAAAATTAGTAATATTATTTCTACTGATAATAATTAGATAGCGTGAGTTTAGCTTACGTTTTTTTTATTTTTTAATTAGCACTCTATATTGACAAGTGCTAAAAAATGAGTTAAAATAAGTATCGAAGAGGTGATGGAATATGTATAATAATTATCAAGAAGAACAAGATGAAAATGTATTAGAAAAATATGGTCGTGATATAACTGAAGCTGCTAAAAAGGGTAAAATTGATCCTGTTATTGGTAGAGATGAAGAAATACGTAGTATCACTAGGGTATTATCAAGAAAAACAAAAAATAATCCAGTTTTAATAGGTGAACCAGGTGTTGGTAAAACAGCAATAGTTGAAGGACTTGCTTTAAGAATTATTAAAGGAGATGTTCCTTCTAGTTTAAAGAATAAAACTATATGGGAGTTAGACATGGCTGCTTTAGTGGCTGGTGCTAAATATCGTGGTGAGTTTGAGGAACGTTTAAAGAAAGTGTTAAACGAAGTTAAAAAAAGCGAAGGCGATATAATCATGTTTATTGATGAAATACATATGATTGTTGGTACTGGTAGAACTGAGGGAGCAATGGATACTTCTAATATTTTGAAACCTATGCTTGCTCGTGGTGAAATTCATGTTATAGGAGCAACTACTTTAAATGAGTATCGTCAATATATTGAAAAAGATGGTGCGTTAGAAAGACGTTTTCAAAAGATTAAAGTATCTGAACCTACTGTTGAGGATACTATTACAATTTTACGTGGCTTAAAAGAAAGATTTGAAATACATCATGGTGTTTCTATTCAAGATAAGGCTTTAGTTTCTGCTGCTACTTTATCTAATCGTTATATTACAGATCGTTATTTGCCAGATAAGGCAATTGATTTAGTAGATGAAGCTTGTGCTACTATTAGAGTACAAATGGATTCAGTGCCAGTTAATTTGGATAATTTAACTCATAAAATTATGCGTTTACAAATAGAAAGGGAAGCTATAAAGAAAGAAAAAGATGAAATTTCTAAAAAGCGTAGAGAAGCAATTGATGCTGAAGTTGAAAAGTTACAAGTTAAGGAAAAAGAGTTAACTGATGCTTGGAATAAAGAAAAGAATTTAAATAGTGATATTAAGAAGAAAAAAGCTGAAATAGAAGAAGCTAAGTTTGAGCTTGAACAAGCTGAAAATAAATATGATTTGGAAAGAGCTGCAGTACTAAGACATGGTGAAATTCCAAGACTTGAAAAAGAGTTGGAAGAGTTAAATAATACAGAGAAAAATAAAATATTAAGTGATACTGTTACTAGTGATGATATAGCAGGTGTTATTGCGAAATGGACTAATATTCCAGTTGCGAAACTTGTAAGTAGTGAAAAAGAAAAGCTTTTAGCGTTAGATGATAATATGAAAAAACGTGTCATGGGACAAGATAAAGCTATAAAACTAGTTTCTGATGCAATTATTAAGTCACGTGCTGGCATAAAAGATCCTAATAGACCAATTGCGTCATTTATGTTTTTAGGACCTACTGGTGTTGGTAAGACAGAAATAGCTAGAACTTTAGCTTATGAGTTATTTGATGATGAGTCTCACATGATTAGAATTGATATGAGTGAATATATGGAGAAGTTTAGTGTGTCTAGATTAATTGGTTCTCCTCCAGGATATGTTGGATATGAAGAAGGTGGACAATTAACAGAAGCTGTTAGACGTAATCCATATAGTAT
>CAVIRY010000181.1:0-2440 GCA_963645255.1 bacterium | reverse complement strand
ATCTGCATCTGATAATCTATCATAAGCACCACATATATATTCCATTAATAAAGTCCTCCATTTCTAAATTACGCAATACTAATACCTCACATTGCCATGTTAACATCAAATTTTAAAAAAAGAAAATCATTCGACTTTTAAATTTCTTAAGTAACATAAATATCCCTCCTTTAATATTTCTTCAAGTTTTGTTCCATCTTTTTTATAAATAAATATTATATCAAGTTTTCGCTTTTTTCCATTTTTATCTATACGTTTCATATAATCTCTCTTTCTTTAAAATATATTAGATAAAAAAAGAAATAATGAACATCTCTTTTCGACATTATTATTTCCTTTGATACATTATTTTTAGATTATATTTATTCTAACATATTACTAATATCCATTTTTTAATATAAAAATCTTACAATGGTAATAATTTTCTCATTTTCATTCACTGCGTAAAACATTAGAAAATTTTTAATTTTAATACTCCTATATATATTCTTTAATTTATATTTTGCTTTATATTCTGGTGTTCTATAAGGAAAATCTAAAATACTATTTGCTTCCTGTATGAATTCTTTAGATAAATTAATTGCGGCAGTTCTATTTTTTAAATTTTTCATAAATAATGTCATCTAATGTATTAGATTTTACTTCAAATGGTAATTTTTGTTCTCTTAATACTGCTTTAATAAACATATTAACCACTGTTGAAACATTCATTCCTACACTACTACAAAATTGTTCAAAACTTTTTTATCATTTGCATCTACTCGCACATTTAAAGTTAATGATTCCATATTATCCCTCTTTTCTAAAATAATGTATCAAAAATACGAGATGTGTTTGATATTGCTTTTTTAAGTAATGGTATAGTTACCTATTTATTTTTGTATTGAATTTAAAATTTATCAATTTTGATTTAAAAATTGTCTTTTATTAATTCTTTAAACACTTGCAAATCTGAGGAAGAAAACTAAGTTACCAAGGAGGACTTACCCAGTTACTGGTATCATACCGATTACTACCATTAAATTCATTAAGGACTGAAATATTATTTGAAATATCATACCAAATGTTAGATATTTTGAAAAAGAATCCTTTGCTTTTAAAGCTATTTTTATACCTCTGTGCAATATTATAGAAAATAGTCCTACTACAATAAAAGCTCCTACTACTCCAAACTCTTCAGCTATAATTGAAAAGATAAAATCAGTCTGTGGCTCAGGTAAGTAAAAATGCTTTTGAACAGAGTTTAAAAAACCTGTACCAAGTAGCCCTCCTGGACCTATGGCATATAGACTTTGAATTATTTGAAAACCTGTTCCTAAAGCATCATTCCAAGGATTAATAAAAGATGTGATTCGATCCATTCTATATGGGGCAATTACTACTAATATCGCAATACCGATGATACCTAATACTCCCATACCTATAAAAAACTTCATATTTACACCAGCAATAAATAAAAGTGAAATTATGGACATAACTAATATTACACCAGTACCTAAGTCAGGTTGTAACATGATAAAGAAAAAAAATAATAAAGTAATACCAAGAATGGGAAATACACCTTGTTTGTAACTCTTTAAAAATTTATTACTTTTCGAAAGATATTTACTTGTAAAAATTATTAAACCCAGCTTAGCTGCTTCACTTGGCTGTATTCCAAATGGTCCTATACCAAACCAAGACCTTGAGCCATTTCTAATACTACCAAGACCAGGTATTAAAACAGCAATCAGTAAAATTAGACATACTATAATTATTAAATTTGCTTTTTTATAATATATTCGGTAATTAATTTTTGATACTACTATCATTATAATAATACCTATAAATAAAAATATAGACTGATATTTTAAATAATGAAATGAATCATTAAATTTATACTCTGCCCAAATACTTGAAGCAGAATATATCATAACTGTACCAAGAATAGATAAAATGATTACTGCTGCTAAAAGTACTTTATCAAATGTATTTTTCATTTTACCACCTAGTAAATTATATTTTATTTAATTACTATTATGAGAAAAAGAGACCTTTTTATCTTGGTCTCTTTAGATTATTTCATTAGATTTATTGTGATGAGCTTTATAATTTTTATAATTCTTTTTATGATTATATTTATAGTCTTTTTTTTGTTTCTTAGAAGTTTTCTTTACCTTATTGGAATTTTGTGTTTCTTTTACCATAATTTTTTCAGAATTAGTTTTCTCTTTTTCTTTAAAGATTATTTTTTCAGACTCTGATGGTTTTGGATGTTCTTCTGTTACTTCTTTTACTTCATTTACTATTTCCTTTGGCGCTATAGCATCATTTTTAACTACTACTGGTGTTATTTTTATTTCATCTATACTAGGAGCAACAAAGCCTATTATTTTAGGAATATTTGTTTCATCCTTTTCTGTATCTAGTACAGGAGGTTCTTTAGGTACTTCTTCTGTAC
>CAVIRY010000180.1:0-2967 GCA_963645255.1 bacterium | reverse complement strand
AAAATACACACAACTAAGTCTGATGTAGTATTTAGAACTGGTAGTTTATATTATGAATTTGGAAAAAAGAATACTGGTCTTGGTGATACTATTAATTTAGTTGATACTTTACCATTGACAGATGAAGAAGGATTAAAAACAAAAGAATATACAGTAAAAATATATAATAAATCTGATGTAGAAAAGACATTTCAAATATTTATTTCTGATGATGAGGAAATGATTAAATATGATGAATGTAGTCAAAAAATTACTGATAGAAAATATGTTAAATATAGTGTTAATGAAGGAAAAGCCTATTATTTAGAAGAAGATGATATTGCTATTATAGAAAGAGTAATAAAACCTAAGGAAAAAATTATTTATGATTTACATGTTTTTGTGGGAGATGAATATAATTTAAATAAAAAAATACATTATCATGGAAGAATCGTTGTTAAAGAAAAAAATGAAAAAGAGAGTGAAGCTTAGTAGTTGTTAGCTTCACTCTTTTATAAATTCATAAATTATTTTATTTGTTAAATATGGATATTGTAAGTATGAAAAATGATTTCCTTTTGGGAAGATTATAAGAGCAGAGTTTTTAATTAGATTATTCATTTTATATCCGTCTTTTAATGGCGTGTCTTTATCTAGTTTACCCCAGAGTAATAGTACTTCACTTTCAATATTTTTTAGATAGTATATGAGATTTTCATTTATAATATTTTTAAATGTTTTATGCATGTTATTGGGAAGATTTTGATAATCTGTAGAAGCAAAAATTTTGAGTAATTTTTGATGATAATATTCTTGTCTTAACTTTGGTAAAAAAATAGTTAATTTTTTTAGAATTTTGTAGATGGTTTGTTTTATAATTACTTTTATGCTTTTTTTGGGCTTTATTCCTGCTACGTCTATCATAATAATTTTATCTATTTTTTCTTTATAATATCCTGTTAATAGAGTAGCAATTCTTCCACCAAAGGAATGGGCTATTATTATGGGATTTTTTATTTGCATTTCATCTAAAAAATCACGAATTAAATTTGTATAATCATATATAGTAAATTCTTTTTTAGGAATAGGGCTGTTTCCAAAACCTGGATAATCTATAGTGTAAATTGTGTAGTTATCTTTAAAAAAATTGATGATATTTGTAAACGTTGTTCTGGTATTGCCCCAGCCAGGTAGTATTAAAATGTTTTTTTTACTGTTACCATGTCTTTCATAATAGATTGAAGTTTCCTTATTATTAAAATACATATGATTCACCTATAGTAATGTATGTTTTTGTGTTTACTTAGGTGAAAAGACTTGTAATAATTTTTTTAGATATGATATAATGTAGTTGTCAGATAGATGCGACACCGGCACTTTTAAAACCGACTAAAGTAACGATACGGGAGTTCTGATCTACTATTGGTGTTGAAAGCTTGTATTTATACAGGAATCCTAAAAATAGTGTAGGGACACCCACCTGGAATAAAGTACAGGTTTTATCGTTTGTTAGGACGCTCTGTTCTGACTTTTTTTGGTTATGAGGAATTTGATTTCTTGATATGACTTTAAAAACGTGATATAATAAGGCATGCGAGGTGAAGTAAGATGTTAGTGTTACCAATTGTTAATAGAAATAGAATACTTAATGTTCGTGTATCTATTAAAGATGCAACTAAAGTCAGAACAGGTGTTAAACTTTCTAATACTATGCCTAGCGATATTATTGTTAATGGTAGAAGTTTTTTAGCCTCTTCTTTTAGTGAGTCTTGTAATAATAAGTCTATTATTGATTTTATTAGGGCAAATTCTATTTTATATAAAAGAGATGTTGTAGTAACGACAAAGTCTGGTACTGGTGAGGATACTTATGATGTGTATGAAATACCATTACCTTTAAGAAAAGTTAATGATGTAATGGATAATTTGTATGTTGATACTATATTAGATATGCAGAAGGAAACTCCTGGTGTTACAAAGGGTAAGTATTTATCTTTAAATAAAGTTGGATTAGATGAGGTGTTTTCTGATGAAAAAGTATCTATAGTTAAAAAAATTGTTTCAAATAATTCTAATCCAGCTGCTTGGACTGAGCTATTTAAAGAGTATGATGTTTTGGATTTAGTTGGAACACTTGATTTTATTAGAATGTTTGATTGTACTGTAATAGGACAAGCTTCTGTTATGGAAGATACTCTTCAACAAGTATTAGAGTCTTTTGATAAGCTTCATTCTAAGGATACTAAGAGTCTTAATAAATATTATAATATGGCATTAGAAAATAGAGATATATACGCAAAAATGTCGTATGTAAATAAGCTTGTTTATGATAGACCATTTGATTTAATTCAATCAGTTAGTCAAAAAAACAAACAGTTTGTTAAGACTGATACTTCTTGCTGGGAGAGTAGAAAAAGTGCATAAATTTGATAGATTTAAAAAGTTAATTAGTGATTGGTCTTTTGAGAATATTTCTAGTAAGACAGTTTTGGTCGTTGGCATTGGCGGAGTTGGGGGTTATGTTGTTGAAGGATTAGTTCGCTCTGGGATAGGTAAAATTATTATTGTTGATGGAGATGTAATTGATGAGACTAATATTAATAGACAATTAATTGCTTTAAATTCTACTATTGGTATGTCTAAAGTAGATGTAATTGAAAAGAGAATAAAGGACATTAATGATAAGTGTGAAGTTATTAAAATTAATAAATTTATTGATGATTCTAATATAGATATTTTATTTGATTATGAATTTGACTATTTAGTTGATGCTTGTGATACTGTCTCTACTAAGTTGGCACTTATTGATAGATGTATTTTGACAAAAAGGAAATTTATTTCAAGTATGGGTACTGGTAATAAACTTGATCCTAGTATGCTTGAAATTGTTGATGTTAGAAAAACTGTCAATGATCCTTTAGCAAGAATTGTTCGTAAGCATGTTAAGGATAAAAAAATAAATGATAAAGTTTTAGTTTTATCATCAAG
>CAVIRY010000179.1:0-6809 GCA_963645255.1 bacterium | reverse complement strand
TTATATAATAGTCCGACTTTTGAAGTCGTTGATACGCCTGTTTTACTTGTTGAATTTGTAGTATCTGCCATTTCTAAACTGTAAACTGTTGCGGGTTTATTTAGAATTGCTTCAAAATAATTTATTGTATTATGATGCCAAACAGTATCTACTATTTTGCTTTGCCAAGTTGAGTCAAATTGATTTATGAAATTTACTTCCATATTTGTTTGATTTAATGGACCAGGCCAATCATTTGTTGAAGAGGTGCCGTCACTATTATTGTAAGCATACGTTGGTATTTGTGTTTGAGTATAACTTCCTTTATAAGTATTTTCGGTACTACTTGTACCAACGTAGCCGGCATCTGTTCCTAAAAGTTCTGTTGTGGCATAATCGGCATTTACAAGTTTTACTTGTCCATTTAAAACACTAATAATCCGATATAAGTTTTTACTTGGACAAGTTGCATCATTACTACCAAAGCAAATATAATTATTTGGATCTGCTCCAGAATAACGATAACTTCCATCACTTATTCCGTTTGCTAGGGAACCGTCATGATGATAAATAAAATCATCACCTTGTTCTGATAATATTTGAATTGTCTCGGCTATAGTATTTTGATTTTGATATGGTGTTGGATCAACTATTTTCTTAGTTTTTATAGTATATGGAGAGGAAGATGAGCCATCACCTGTATCATAATATAAATCTGCTTTTAAATTAATTACAGGTCTATAGCCATAAACTCCTGATACTTTTCCACCAGTTATTGTACCTGATGCATCAACATACATAACATTTGCTGATTTACTTAGTCCAAATAAAGCGTAGACAAATTCATATGGTGTCATTGTCCAGAAAGCTTGTCCTGTATATAAATAATAATTTGTATTACTAGTACTATATCCTCCAGCAAAATATACTTCATCCATTGTTAGTACACCTGTTGGATATTTTAGTTTTTGTGTTCCTGATGATGCAGCTGTTGTTGTTATATAACTTGTACTTGGACATACTAATGTAGGAGAGGAAGATGATAGTCTTGTTTTACCAGAGAATGTTGCGGCTTTATTATTAGTATAGTCACTATATGTTCCTGATGTTGTACTTATATCATTACAATATCCTACATCATAATCTAAGTAGTCAGAATAGCTATTTAAATTTGCTTCATACCAGTCATTAGCTACACTATAAAGTGATGATGCTATAGTCAAACTTTCATAATATTTAACAAGTAAGTGTGCGGGCTTATCTGAAAGTAAGACATTGTCATTATTGTATTTGGTTGTTGAAGGAGAAGCATCTGTTCCAGTTGAAGTTGCTGATGTTCCTTGATAAACAAGTCTTATGGAACCATTACCGTTAATTCTTACTATTCGCCAATAAAATCCAGCAAAGTATACATAGTTATTAGTAACGTTACCTCTAAAATAATAAGTTGTTCCTTCATTATCAGTAGTTGCATACATTCCTTCATTTGTAGTTGCTGCTGATGTAAGAGTTGGTGTTCCTTTTGCTGAAATAGCGTCACTTCCACCATTATCTATTAAAACTTTTTTATTTAATAATATATCTACTACTGGTGGAATATATTCTTCAAATACATAACGTAATTCTAATGTATTTTTATAACCTTCGTTAGCAACTTTTTCTACTACTGGTAATATTTTTAGGGTAAATGTTCTGGTTTCGCCTGGTTCTACTATGTCACCTTCTGTTAAGCCATCAATGTGATAAGATACTTGTTCTTGATTAGTATAATTGACAACTATTATTTCTTTTAGTTCATAGCGTTTTTCAGAATAATTTGTTACCGTTGCTTCATAGTCAGCTACTGATGTATTACTTGGCAATGTTGTATAAGTAATCGTTGAATCTTTTGAGTAATTACAATTATATGTTTCGTAGGCTTCATCTACTGTTCTATTTAGTTTTATACCGGTTATTCTAATTTCAGCAGCAATTCTTAGACTTAGGTCTCCTGATATATTTAAAACTGTATTTAAAGCTGAGTAACCTATTGAGATAGATAAAACAAATATGAATATGACTATGAGAAAAATATTTTTTTTTGTAAATGGATTGGGAATTTTTTTCATAATATTCATACTCTTACACATCCTTTACTATTTTTTAGTAGTTTACCATACTTTTCTTTAAAAAAAAAGATTATTTTTTTCTAAAATGTCGTAAAAAAACAAAGTAATTTTACTTCATTTTTTATGTTGTTTGTTCATAATACATTGTTATTGATAAGTTTGAGACTGCAACATCGTTATTTGGTAATTCACTAGCTGTAATATCATCTTTGTATGTTAAAGTTAATTTTAAATTTTTAGATGTTTCTTTAGGTAATAAGTCGCCTTCTTTTATTTCTGTATCATCTGAGTATGTCAATGTATAAGTTAAATGATTGCATACATTAGCGGCATCATTAGCGGCATTATCTCCATTACCAGTACAAATTGGTGTTGGTATATTAATTGTTGATAATTTGGCATTAAATGTTCCTTCGTTTGCCACATCAAAGGTATAGGTGACTGTGTCTCCTGGTGTTGTAAATTTTACATTGTAACTGCTTAGTGTTGTACCATCGGTTGATACTTCTGGATGAGCAATTTCTTCTGCTGTTCCAGTTAAGGAAGCATCACTTAGATTTTTAAATTTAATAATCCAAGCAGAATGATTAACTGTAGCATCTCCTGTAATTGTTAGGGTTTCACTAAAAGATGCATAACCAATGGTAATTGCTACTGCAGCAACTATTAAGGCTACTATAAGTACTATTTTGTAATTTTTATTTTTACCTCTTTGCATACTGTAATCACTCCTATTTTATAAGTAAATTTTATCACAATCTTATTTAATTGTCTAACTTATTTTTTCCTTTGTTCATCTTTAAAGAAAGTTCTATTTTGTTCTGGTTTAAGTTCATCTAACATTTTATTTATTTCAATACTACTTTCAACATCTTCCTTGGCTGATTCAGTATCATATCCTTCTTGTTTTCTAACATTATATAGCATTTCTTCAAATGTCGCTGCACTTGGTTTTGACGCTGACACGTAGTTTATAACTTCTGGCGTTATGTTTTTTGTTCCAAATAGTCTTTCAAAGTTTTGTGCAGTTACCGTATCAAGATTATCAGGTGTTATTTTATCAGAATATGGTGAAGAAATACCAAGATATTCTTCTTCTGGATATGCTGCTTGAAGTGCTGCTCTTACTATGCCTGGAAACACTTCATTAGGATATTTTTTGTTGTAGTCTTTGATTGGTATTAAAAAGTTTTGATACAAAGCTAGGCTATCGACTAGTTTTGCTTTAGTGTCACCATCTTTTTTTTCGAGTGTAAAACTTTTTTTCCCAGAATCATCTTCTGTTATATATAAATTGTCTGTTAGTGAGTCCCATGTAGTATCAAAGGCATATAAACCGTGAATGTTATATTTATCATCGTCTACTCTTACAACATTTCTGGCGTGTCCAAACAATTTATCATCTTTTTTTACACTTACACTTATTTTAGCTGTTGGTATATCAAGTTCCTTTAAAATCTGTTCAATGAAAGAAGAATAGCCAACACAAACAATGTTACCTGTTTGAATAATTTCTGGTATATATCTAGAATCATTCGAATTAACGCTTGATTCATTATAGCCAAATGACTTTATAATATCATAAGCATATAGTAGTTTTTCTGTAGGTGATAGTTCTCCTTCATTTATTATTTGCTTATACCAATCTATAGTTTGTCGCATACCTATAAAGTTATCTAGACTAGTTTTTATAGGTTCACCATAATTTATTTTTATAGGATGTCTTTGATTTATTTCAACTAATTTGTCTAAATCTTTATATGTTTTATTTTCACAAGTCCATTCTATTTCAGTTTGACTATAACCAGTTTTTTCTAAAAAACTAGTTACTTTTTCAATATCATCAACACTTCTTCTTTTTGGAAATTTAACCTTTTCAATAACGCCTTCTTTTATATCTATAATGATATCTGAGTTTTCTATTCCTAATTTACCAAGTGCTTCATCCTTAAGTACTACTCTTTTTACTTCTTTAGCATCTGGAGAAATTTTTCTCCATATTTTAGCAACATCTTCTAAATCATCTAGACTAGATGTTACAATTTCTAAATAATCTGGTGTTTTAATTTCTTTGTGTCCTCTCATTAAATAACAATCTTTATATATTCCATCATAATATGGATAACCTAAATAAGTAAAACCTTTCCCACCAGCAAGATTTATACTAAATGGATGTTGATTGTCTTTACTATAAATTGTTCGTACTTTGGTATTTTGTAATAAAAATTCTAGTTCTTCTACACTATCAACATTCTCAGAGATAATAAGAGTATCTTCTTCTCTATTTTCTAAAATTTTTTCTCTATCGTCTCTTATATTTCTAATTTCAAAACTCATGTATTACTCCTTTTTTTACTTTCCTTATATATTAAAAAGGACCAAGTGAAAAGATCCTTTAAAGCCAGACTCCAAATATTATTCCGGCCATTGATAATATTAAGCCAAATACCCAAAATAGTTTTACAATATCAGTTTCTTGCCAACCTAGTTTTTCAAAATGATGATGTAATGGTGTCATTAAAAATACTTTTTTATGAAATAATTGAACTGATGCTGTTTGTATTATAACTGCTAAGGTTTCAATTACAAAGACACCGGCTACTACTAATAAAGTTAGTTCACGATGTGTAAGTATTGCTATTGCTCCCATAACGCCTCCTAAAGCAAGGGATCCGGTATCACCCATGAATATTTTAGCGGGATGGGTATTATAAATTAAAAATCCTAATAAGCTACCTGCTAAAATTAAACTAAATATTCCTATATCTTCAAATCCTACCATTAAAGATATTAAACTAAAGGCTATAAAGGCGATTGCTGAAAGCCCTCCTGCTAAGCCATCAAGTCCATCTGTTAAGTTAACTGCATTACTGGCACCTACTAGTACAAAAAGAATAAACAATCCATATAACCAACCCATTTCAATGTCAATATGTAATGTCCCAACTACCCAGGATGTTTGTCCTCCAGAACGCATATAAATATAGAAAAATCCTATTGCAATTAATACTTGCATAAATAATTTTTGATAAGTTGTTAATCCTTCATTATTACCTTTTCTAATCGATAAAAAGTCATCTATAAATCCAATACAGGCATAACCTAGGAAAACTAATAATACAATTCCTAAATTAGATGTATAAGGAATCTTGCCAGTCAAGATTAAAGCTAATGTCGCAATTACTGTTGGAATTATGAATATTAGTCCACCCATGGTAGGCGTTCCTTCTTTTTTACGATGAGCTTCACCTACAAATATGCTAATTTTTTGTCCTACACGTAATTTTTTCAAGCATGGTACTAGGAATAAACCTAGTGTTGCTGAAAATAAGAAGCCGATCATAACGGCAAAAACAGCTTTTGTTAATAGTAACATTTTTGTCACTCCATTTCTCTTGCATTATTATATCATATTCAAATTGTCAATATGAAAAAATAGACAATTATAGACATAACTTTACAGTTAATTAATTTCTTCATATCTTTTGACCAATTTATTATTTTCTTTGTTTTCTTGTAAATTCTTTTCTTGTTCTTCTTTTAATTTTAATAAATCTTCATTCTTTTCTTTTAGTGAAGTATATATATTTTCTAAATTAGATAAAAGTTCTTTTATTTCTTTTTCTTGTAAATATTCTTTATAAGTAGTTTCTATTTCATTTATCATATTAAGTAATTCTTTTTCAGATTTATTTAATAAGTAAATACTTTTATCTATTTCTTTAAGACTATTTTCAATATCGTTAGTGTAATCTTCTACTTCATACATTCTATATTTTTTAGTGATTCTTCTTGGTCTTAAGGTATTTCTAGCAAAATATAAATATCCAGCTGTTAGAGCAGCCATTTGTCTAGCACTTCTTGGTCCAGGTATTAATGACTGTATTAAGAATAGATTCATTACATGTCTTGCCCGAACATTTAAATATCTAACTTGTGTTTGAACTTTTTCTTGAATGGTTACAGAATTAGCTATTTTTTCTCTTAACTCATTTATTAGAGATTCTTGTTCTTCTTGAAACTTTAGTAATGATTGATTAAAAGTTTCAAAGTTATTATAATCGTCTTTTAAATTGTTTAGAACTCCTTCATCTATTTTCAAATCTTCTTTTTTATCCATAAGTCTTAGATTAAGTAATTCTTTTTCTATTTCTAATTCTTTTATTTTTGCAGATATTAATATGTATAATGGTGAATCTTTTATTTCTTCTACTATTTCTTCTTTATTAAATGAAGAAATGTATTCTCTAGCTAAATCTTCTATATATGAATAGTCATAACTAGCGGTTCCTTCTAATAATATTTTACTTTGTAATTCTTCTAATTTTTTGATAAGTTCATTTAATTTATTTAATACTTCTTGTAATTGTTCAGTATTATATATGGTATTAATATTATCTGATATTACTTGATACTCAAAAACTAAGTCTTTTAACTGTCTTCTTGTTTCTTTTAATCTTTCTTCATACTGATTAATTATTTCTTTGTTTTTTATTTTTTCTAAGTCATCCGGAAGTGATACTTTTTTGATGGGAATTTCGTCCTGAGTAATTTCAAGTACTTCTACTTCTTTTTTCTTCTTTTTATTTTCAATTAGTTTTTCAATATTCTGATATACTGGCTTTACTTTTTCATTTGAATTTTTAATTACTACTTCAATTATATTATTATGTGAATCAGTTGTAATAAATGAGATGTTTTTATAATTTTCTTCTGATGATG